>CBKWFZ010001022.1:0-1509 GCA_966673785.1 uncultured bacterium | reverse complement strand
AGCGAGCAGAAACTGCAATACGTCCGATTTCGGGAAATCAAGCGGTGTCTCCGTTCCGTTCGTAAGGTCTTTGCTCACGAGGATCTTGTAGTCCAGCACCTTTACCACAGGGCTGCCGTTGATCTGTGCGGGTGGGTTGCTTCTGAATTTCTCCATCAACGCCTTGATCTCCTGTTCGCCCTGCTGTCCCTTCCGCACTACGTTGAGCAGACTTTCTTTGTAGTACGCAAATTCCACGTACATATCAATCAGCCAGTCGTACATCGACTTGCCTTCATCCTGTGCGCTTGCCGCCATCGCCGCAAAGAAAGCGCAGGCGGAAACCGCGTCCTTGTCACGTACGAAATCGCCGGCCATGTACCCATAGCTTTCTTCACCCGCGGCGATAAATCGTTTCTTGCCCTCAAATCTGCCCATCAGTTCGGCAATGTATTTGAAACCGGTGAGTGTATTGTAACACTCTACACCGAGACGTTCCGCCATCAGGTCGACAAGCTCTGTGGTTACGATCGTCTTGGCGATATACGCGTTCGTCCTGTCCTTCAGGTTCTTCATGATAAAATACATCATGAGGCTGAATGCCTGATTACCGTTCAGGAGAATGAACTCGCCATCTGATTTCCGGACGCCGATACCAACGCGGTCGGTATCCGGATCCGTTGCCATAACCATCGTTGCGCCAAGGTCCATTCCCTTTTTGATTACCATTTCCATCGCCGACTTTTCTTCGGGATTCGGTGACTTCACGGTTGGGAAGTTGCCATCAGGCTCAGCTTGTTCCTCGACTACATGTATGTTCGTAAATCCGATCTGACGCAGACACTCAGGTACCATCGTAATACCTGCGCCGTGAATACTGGAATATACGAGCGGAATACCTTTATGACGCGCGATCACATCATGGTTTGGTATGATCTTCTTAACTTCTTCATAATACGCGCGCTCTACTTCCGGCCCGATCGTTCGGATGTTTTCCGGTACAGCGGTGAATTTTACTTCCTCGAATGAGCTGATGGCATTCACCTCCGCAATGATGTTCTTGTCATGGGGCGGGACGACTTGCGCTCCATCTGTCCAGTAAGCCTTGTACCCGTTGTATTCCTTAGGGTTGTGGGATGCAGTGATCACCACGCCCGACTGACACTTCAGGTGGCGTATCGCAAAAGAAAGCAGGGGAGTTGGCCGCAATTCCGAAAACATATGAACCTGAATTCCATTTGCGGAAAACACGTTAGCCACAACCTCCGCGAAAAATCTGCTGTTGTTCCTGCTGTCGTGCGCGATGGCAACCGATATCTTCTGGCCCTTAAGGGTTTTGTTGAGATAATTCGCCAGGCCTTGTGTGGCAACACCAACGGTGTACCTGTTCATGCAATTGGAGCCTGCGCCCATTACGCCGCGCAAACCTCCGGTCCCGAACTCGAGGTCCTTGTAAAAATTGTCGATGAGTTCCTTGCTGTCCTGCTTCGCAAGCAGATCCTGCACTTCACGTTTTGTCGTATCGTCGAT
>CBKWFZ010001021.1:0-1516 GCA_966673785.1 uncultured bacterium | reverse complement strand
GTCTCCACAAGCAGGAAACCGGTTGGACTAATGACAGTGTCAGGAAGGGCGATCGTGTCATTGTTAACGATCACCTTAAGGGATTCCGTTGAAATGTAAAAGCGCGACCTGTTCCATAATTCGACCCAAGCCTTCGGAAAAATTGTGTCCGTGGTATCAATGGGAAGGTAAACTTCGGTAATAAGCACTGACGGACCGCCTCGCGGCCGTTCGGCAAAGGTCCTTTCGCTTTCCACAGTCTCTTCGCATGACCAAATGATGGCGACGAGGCCAATGACTCCCAAAAGACTAGGGATCGTAAAATTTCGTTCAGGCATCTATTCGTGTTGATCCGGTAAGATGTGGATTCGCTTAATGATCAAATCCAGAAATCCCATGCCCCGTTTAGGCACCGAGTTCACAAGGTTAAAAGAAGCCAAAATGTGATTGAATCACAAATGCCCTATGAGGAGAGGCTGCCCCTGCCCACCGAAAACGTTGACAATGTCCACAGATTACGTATTGCTCTGCGGCCGCGCTGAATGTGTTTCTCTGTCGTCCCCATGATGAAGGGGTTCTCTTTGGCAGCCGCTTACAACTATAGCCGGAAAGAATGTGTCAGGTGTTTGACGGTGATGCAGCTGTGCGTCAAGGTCTCCGCCGGAAATTAAAGGCGAAATCAGGGAGTCCGTTTAAAAATGTTCTATTTTTGCGCTTTTTGCTATCATGGTCGTTATTATTGATTATCAGGCGGGAAACATTGGTTCGATTAGAAACATGATAAAGAAGCTTGGTTCCGAAGCCGTAATTTCGTCCGACGAAGCTGTCATACGCAGCGCCACAAAGCTGATTCTTCCGGGAGTTGGATCATTTGACTACGGGATGAGCAAACTTCAGGAACTGGGGTTGCTCGATATTCTGAGTCAAAAGGTTGGTATTGAGAATATTCCGATCTTAGGCATCTGTCTTGGCGCGCAGCTGATGTGTCGTGCCAGTGAGGAGGGTCAGCTACCCGGTCTCGGATGGATTCAGGGGGATGTGAAACGTCTGCCTGGTGTGAAAGACGGAGCAAAATATACCGTTCCACATATGGGATGGGATATCGTCCGACTGCAAAAGCCGAGCAAACTTTTTTCGGATATGCAGGAACCGGCCAGATTCTACTTTGTACACTCCTATTACATTGCCTGCGATGACAAGCGCGACGTACTCACATCCAATACATATAGTGTTAGTTTTGATTCGGCTTTTGAGCGGGGCAATATACTCGGGGTCCAATATCATCCGGAAAAGAGCCACAAATTCGGAAAACAATTGTTAAGAAACTTCTTGGTAAACTACTAGATGGCGATTCCACGAGTAATTCCGGTACTTCTTCTGAGAAAAAACGGGCTTGTAAAAACGGTCAAGTTTAAGGATCATAAATATGTCGGCGATCCCATAAACGCCATAAAGATTTTCAATGAAAAGGAAGTCGACGAACTTTGTTTCCTCGACATAGACGCGTCAAAGGAAAGGCGCGAGCCTCCATATGATT
>CBKWFZ010001020.1:0-1522 GCA_966673785.1 uncultured bacterium | reverse complement strand
AAGGTTTCCTAAGTACTGCAGGATGTTTTTTTCTATTTACTATAAAACGGTGCCGCTCATTTCATCCCGGCCGCCACAAGGTTACCATCTCAGGAGCAAAGATCATCGTACTTCAACGCTTGGGTTTATCACCGATCTCAACATTTGCACAGCCAAAGCGAATTGACTTTGTTTCCGAAGCAATGTGCCACCAAGCAAATTGATTTTTGCAAGTTCATTTGGACTGCACGAAGTGGACAGTATGTACACAGGAATGTCTTTAAGTCGTTCATCTTTTTTAATCAGCACCAGGAGCTCGATACCATTCATCTTCGGCATATTCATATCAAGAAATATGAAGTCCAACGACAAATTTGTCTTCCCGTCCAGCAATAATTCATGTCCCTCGATACCGTCATTCGCCACTAAGCAAACGGTCGCCGGATCAATTAAGCGGACAGCCTCAGCGAAGAGTTCTTGATCCTCGATATCATCATCGACAGTAAGAATAGTCATGATCAGGTCGTGTTGAAGGGACAATTCAGTTACGCAGGACAATTATTTCCGAGGGAATTAGAGCGTGTTAAGGGAATTTCTTCAACTCGTCTGTAAATATAACACATTAAACACAGCAATGTCTATTGTTTACCGGGGAAGACTAGGTATTGACGCACATAAACATTAAATTAGATGCCATCCTCTCTTACCCGATCGGATGGCCCAATGTCCGATGAAAAAAAACATTCTTGCTTCTTCCCCAAAATCACCCAGGAAACTTAAGCCGGTTAAATCAAACTTGCCACCGAAGCCATTTCCTATCGTTGGTATTGGTGCGTCAGCTGGTGGCATTAAGGCTTTTGCAACTGTTCTTGAACATTTGAGTCCAAATCTTGGGATGGCATACGTGCTGGTAATGCATTTATCGCCAAATCATAAGAGCGCGCTTGCGGAAATCATGCAGTTCAAGACGCACATGAAAGTTCAGACTGTAAAAGACGGGATGGAGGTGATGCCGAATAATGTTTACGTCATTCCTCCAGGTGCATTCATGAGCTTGGTTGACGGCCATCTAAAACTTGCACCGCGATCGCTGACTTCGATCGGGAATTTTGCTATTGACTATTTTTTCACAGCACTCGCCTCGGTGTACAAAAACAATGCAGTTGGAATAATCTTATCAGGCACTGCCACGGATGGTACTCTTGGCTTGAAAGCAATAAAGGCGGAGGGTGGTATCACTTTCGCGCAGGACGAGACCGCGGAGTTTGGCGGAATGCCAGGTCATGCATATGATTCTGGATACGTTGATTTTCGGCTTTCGCCAGAAAGCATCGCACGAGAACTCGAACAATTAGTTAAGATTTCATATAGCAATTTCCCGTCCGATAAGATTGAGCGCGTTCGGCTGACGGAATTATATGAACAAGCGGACGACCTTCAAAGAATATTGTCGTTGGTTAAGGATAAAACGGGAATCGATTTTTTTGGAGACTATAAGCACGCCAGTATCTACAGAAGAATTCTTAGGCGTATGGCGCTGAAG
>CBKWFZ010001019.1:0-1543 GCA_966673785.1 uncultured bacterium | reverse complement strand
GGTGTATCGCCGTTTAATCCGGAGAAGCTGTGCAGGACTTTGAACCCCTTACCATCCATTCCCACGCTGAAAACTGTTCCAGATGCGCTGTCACCGCCGAAAGGTGCAGTGCCAAAGAGCGTCGACTCACGCTGAAGCAATGGCACGTAGGGATTGATTCCCTGGTTATCGCGTGTAAACCTGAATATTATCCGGTCGAGGGGATTAACATCGTCACCTTGTGAATGTATCCGGTAGATTCCACCACGGAAGAAGTTGATCCAGTCGTCGACAACGTAAAGATGGTTATCGCTGCCGAGTACAGCACTTCCGTTGTGAGCGGAGTATGAATCGATAACGTCCGGTTCGCCATCTTCGGTCAGCGTCACCAACTCTCCTGCGCCTGTACCGTCGGAGACGCTGTAGTATGCAAAGCCATCCGGGGTTCGCACAAGGTTACCCGCAAGCGTAACAAAATAGTCGGGATGCGAATAATCTTGGATTTTGGAAAAGTTTCCCGTTACCGGGTCAAACCGGAATACAGTACCCTGATTATTCATACCGCCGGTGGTGGTTACGCCTCCGAGCAGTATGCCGCCCGCTGCAGATCTTGTCGTAAAAGAAATAACGGGGCCCCTACCCGATGAAGGTGATACAGCCCGAACGAAATACTTCCGGGCGGGAAGCAAGTCTCTCAGAACAAACTGTGTCTGATCGTCGCGGACAACAGGATAGAAGTCAGCCTGTTTAAAATCAGGGGTGGTGCTTAACTGGATTCCGGCCTTTGGACTCATTGGCATGGCTTCCACGTTGAGCAACACGATAGCGTATTCGACATTTTCCGCGTCGTCGTGCCCGAGGGTGACACGCGGTCCCTTTCCACCACCACGTTCATTTGCGGATGGTGATTGAGCAACTAGACCGGAAAGAGGAATAATAAGTATGGCAAGTGCCAGGAGAAGTTGGTAAAGTCTGGTTTTCATACACAAAAGATTAAAGTGGAGTTAACGACAATCGCTTCCCGAAGAAAGGAATCCATTCATCTACGGTTCAACGGTAGGTATACTGTAAATACAGGCTGGACAAATGGCCTCTGAAATGATAATCTCTTCGGCTGGTTCCGGTACTGGAGAGTTATGCGACATAAAAAGTCACTTGCCCATCGCTTCTTTCTTCATTGGTGATGTCGAACAAGTGAATTGAAAAACAGGTGCCCGATGTCTGACAAAACGAGTTTTGGCAATTGGGATTTTTCTTCCACAACGACCTGTCACCGGGATAAGCGTGGACCCGATGTTGCGTCACAAAGACTCCGGAAATCTGAAACATTGAGCCCCTCTGCGTCGTGCCTCCGGCATACAAAAGTGAACACAAGGAGTGGACAGAATCGAACACCGGAGCCGTCGGAAGGTGCTGCTGGTGAGCCGGACCGAAATGTATCTCGAAAAAATTCTATTTTCTAATTAATTGATCATAAGCACATTATGTAATTTCATGAAGATTTTTACCGTCAAGTACTTGGTTATGCATAGTACTCGCACAGTAATTGAATGAATTCCGGCAT
>CBKWFZ010001018.1:0-1553 GCA_966673785.1 uncultured bacterium | reverse complement strand
GAAAAACAAATTCGTCCAGCCTTCCGGCACGAGCGTGGTCAGGGTTGAGGCATCAACACGATTCATTGCAATCACCCCAATGATGATACAGGATACCGTCATGATCGTAAACTGCAACACATCGGTCCATACAATGGACATCATTCCCCCGAGGATTACGTACAGTGTCGCTACCGACGTCAGCACGATACCGTAAAAGTGAGGCACGTGCTCGGGCGCAAGATCAAACGGAACATAAGGGGATACCAGACTCCAGGGCACGAAAGCTTCGATGAATTTGCCAATACCGATGAACCCGTAACTTAGAAAACCAAGGGCGCTGAGAATAGCAAAAGCGACTACAATGATATGCGACATGCTTGAACCCGTGCCGCGACCAAATCGAAAGCCGATCCACTCCGCGCCTGTGAGCACATTGGACCTGCGCAGCCATGCTGACAGGTAGACCATTAGAAAAATCTGATTAAAAACCGGCCATAACCACGGTACCCATACACTCTTCAAACCATAAACAAACATCAGCGTGACCATCCACATGGTACCCGAAATATCAAACATTCCGGACGCGTTGGACAGGCCAAGCATGTACCACGGCAGCGTATTGCTTCCCAGAAAATAGCTCTTGATATTCTGCGAGGCGCGCTTCTTCAGCACAAATCCGATCACCACCGTTGCCAGCAGATAGCCGACAATAATGGAAACATCAAGCAGGGACATTTTCATTCTTTCACCAGGTTTTTGTTGCTCTTGTAAATATTCTGCAAGTCCGTCTCGAAGAACGTCCTCTTGTCATTGAAGAAGGTAATGAAGTCTTTCTCCGCCGGATGTCCCTTATAAGGCGCATAGTGATGTTCCTTCCGGTCGTTGCGCCAGACCATCAGGTACGCGATGCGGATTGCTGTGTCCGACTTGATCGGCTCGAGGACTACCGACGTAAACCATTCCGGATCGGTAATCGATTCAAGTCCCGTCTCGGTGACGGCCGCGACTTTATTTTTTTCTGATGCGATCGCGCTTATTCCCTTTAATCCGACTACGAAATCCTTGCGTCGCGCTTCTTTACCTTGCTTGTTGTACTTCGACCCAATATCCCAGTAGTTGTCATACCCGATTATATCAACATAGTCGTCGCCGGGGTACCCGTACAAGTATGACGCTTTGAAGTTGTTGATATCAATCCGGCTACGGTCTGGAGAAAAGGCATAGATGAGATGATGCAGCCCTTTCTCGTCGCGTAAAAAATCAACGGTATATTTCCAGAGCCGGATGTAATCCTGTTCGCTGGCAATGCCCTTGCCCCACCAAAACCAGTCGCCGTTATGTTCATGCAACGGACGAAAGATTATCGGAACATACGTGTCGCCTGACTTACACTTCTCGAGAAAAGAGGCAAGGTGCCCGAGATGTTCGCGATACTTTGCGTGCGCTTTTCCGCCCGGAAGACTTTCCCTGACGGCGTCACCTTTTGACCAGGAGCTCTCCCCTGTTAACGGATTGTCCAGATGCCACGATATCGTGTTGACGCCGCCCCGTTCATAGGTCCGCCTGATCCA
>CBKWFZ010001017.1:0-1555 GCA_966673785.1 uncultured bacterium | reverse complement strand
AGGGCATGCAGGAGAAGAAGGCAACGGACATCGTTGTCATGGATCTCAGAAAAGTTAAAAACGCCGTGGCTGATTTCTTCGTCGTTTGTTCGGGTAATTCGGATAAGCAGCTTGACGCCATCGCCGACTCGATAGACGCCGAGGTGTTTAAGGCACTTCAGGAAAATCCGTGGCATATTGAAGGCAAGAACAATAAAGAATGGATGCTTCTCGACTATATCGATGTCGTCGCTCACGTATTCCGGAAGGATCGTAGAGAATTTTATGCACTGGAAAAGCTCTGGGGCGATGCAGATATCGTTGAAATCGACGGTAAGAACTAAAATCAACGCCGCGCGTTATTCCATATAATTGACACTAATAGACTTATTTTTGATTGACTAACTGTAGAAATGGCCGACAAGAAAGAAAGCAATAAGCCCATACTTCCCTCAAAACCTCCGCGCGGAAATTACCAGATCTGGGTGATCCTGGCCACCGTGGCAGTAATTTTTGGGGTTATGTGGTTTACCCAATCATCCCAGCTAAAGGAAAAAGACCAGGAGACCTTCTATCAGATGGTCAGGGACGGGGATGTAAAAAAGGTTGTCCTGGTACCGAACCGGAAATACGTGGAGGTTACCCTGACTGATGAAGCAGTGAACAAAACGAAATATAAAGCGGAACTGGATCAATCTTTCGGCGTAACCACGACCGGACCGCATTATATGGTTAAAGTCGTAGATGCCGGAAATTTTGATCAGGAGTTCAGAAAATTAAGGGATACGTTGCCGGCTGAACAAAACCGGCCGGAGTACCGCCACGACGAGCGGGAAGAATACTTTGGCCTGTTCCTGCAATGGGGATTCCTCTTCCTGCTCTTGTTCGGATTCTGGATGCTCATGCGCCGCATGACCGGTGGTGGCGGACCCGGCGGTCAGATCTTTAATATCGGAAAATCAAAGGCCGCTTTGTTTGATGCCGAAAACAAGGTGAAGATCACTTTTGCCGATGTCGCCGGCCTCGATGAAGCCAAGGAGGAGGTAAAAGAAATTGTTGATTTCCTCAAGAACCCGTCAAAATTCACCAAACTCGGTGGAAAGATTCCAAAAGGTGCGCTTCTCGTAGGCCCTCCGGGGACCGGAAAAACATTGCTTGCCAAGGCTGTGGCCGGAGAAGCGGCAGTGCCTTTCTTCTCGCTTTCCGGATCCGACTTCGTGGAAATGTTTGTTGGTGTCGGAGCAGCGCGTGTGCGTGACCTCTTTAAGCAAGCCAAAGAAAAGGCTCCATGTATCGTATTTATCGATGAAATTGATGCGATCGGTCGTTCACGTGGCCGCGGACAGATGCCCGGCGCAAATGACGAACGCGAAAATACACTGAACTCGCTGCTGGTTGAGATGGATGGATTCGCAACAGATTCTGGTGTGATCATTCTCGCAGCGACAAACCGTCCTGACGTACTCGACTCTGCGCTGTTACGCCCCGGACGTTTTGATCGTCAGATCAGCATAGACAAACCCGATATCGTTGGCCGCGAGGCGATCTTCAAAGTTCACCTCAAGCCAATTAAACT
>CBKWFZ010001016.1:0-1558 GCA_966673785.1 uncultured bacterium | reverse complement strand
GTATTCATCCGAAAACTTTGCCGGGTGTCCTGCGTTGGTGTAGGCCTCATTTACCAGTGTCAGATAGTCGCCAATACCAACCCGCTCAGGGATGCGTGTAGGATTGGTCACACCAATATACCCATTGTACGATATAGAGGTTTTTCCTAATGCGCCTCTCTTGGTTGTGATGACGATCACGCCATTGGCGGCGCGTGAACCGTAAATCGCCGCGGCTGCTGCATCTTTCAAAACCGAAATACTGGCAATGTCGTTTGGATCGATCCGGCTGAATTCTTGCGGTATACCATCGATTACGTAAAGAGGATTTGGAAAATTAAGATTCCCGGTTCCCCGTATGCTTACGCGTACGTCTTCGCCACCGGGTGATCCACCGACATCCTGAACGGTCAACCCTGGGGCTACACCTTGCAATGCGAGCCGGGAGTTCGAAACGGGGCGTCTCGTGAGGTCCGCGGTTTCCACCAGCGCGACGGAGCCGGTGAGGCTTTCCTTCGTTTGTGTTCCATAACCCACAACCACTAGCTCCTGCAATTGAGAAACATCAGAAACCAGTACCAGGTCAATGACCGTCCTCCCGCCAACGGAGACCTCCTGCCTTTCATAGCCGATGAACGTAATCACGAGTATGCCGTCATCGTCTGGTATTTCAAGTGAATATCTCCCTTGAGAATCGGTTGTTGTTCCGATCGTTGTCCCTTTTAACACAATATTTACACCGGGCATAGGCTGACCATCTTCTGATGATGTGATCTTGCCCGAAACCTGGTGGGCCACGGCTGATGCGCCGGCAAATTCTGCTTCTGCGCGCAACGGGTCAATCAGGCCTGCAACCAGTGCAAGAAGCATTATGGTTTTCTTTATCCACGCTGCCCGGAAGAGTGGATATCGGTAAAAGAAATGTTCAAAGAGTAGAAGTGTGTAATTCATAATCTTAGGGTTTATTGTGATTTCTTTTTAGTTATAAAGCAAAAATGTGTGGCGATCACTGAAGCGATTATTTTTCACAGGGTACACCATTTGCGTCAATGAAAGCGAGTATGATCATCGACGTTGTATCAAAACGAATTTAGCATGCTTGCACGATGAGAAATGTCCTGTGGTATCCTGCATACAATCCTGTACTGTCCTGCCCGCGATGAAGTAAAATGATTCTTCAAATTCCGATTCGCCCTTTAAGCACTTACAAACTTCGGTGTGATTTTTTGATTTAGAGAGATATGAATTATTAAGTTAGCATGGAAGGCGAGTAGGGTAGGACCTGGAAAAGATTCATTTTAACGTGACTAGTGACACTAAGGAAACACATAAGCTACCCGTTGATTTCCACCGTAACCACGTGCAAGACGCTCAAACAGTTCTTAGCTTTATCATTGCACTTTTCGCTTCGTCATCCAGACGATTTTTATCCAGACTGATAAAGGCGCGATAATCAAGAATTTGTCGTAATGTTTCCTTGTTCAACTCGATCATAAAGCTTTTCTCCGCTGGTTCGTCGCCTGCCATACTTGTCGATCCATGTCTTTGGAAACTGCGCGGAAACTCATCCTCAAATTTC
>CBKWFZ010001015.1:0-1562 GCA_966673785.1 uncultured bacterium | reverse complement strand
TTTCGGTGTTATTCGACTGGAGACAGGGTGGCGACATTTATTCTACCACGCTTCTTTCTCAGCTTGGACGCGGTGTAACACGCGATACTGAAAACCGCGAAATGAACTGGATCATTCCCGGCGTTCTCGGTGACATCAATACCGGTGAGCCGCTTCTTGATGATGAAGGCAACAAGATTCCGAATACAATCCAGGTTGAGATGAACGACCTGTACTTCGGCGAGACGTTCGCCGTGAACTCCGCAGACGAGTGGAACGTGTTTGATGCGACGGTCTTCAGACTTCGTGAAATCAGCCTTGGTTACACCTTACCGAAATCAATGTTGAGCAAGACGCCTTTCGGTTCA
Organism: uncultured bacterium; assembly: GCA_966673785.1. Taxonomy (GTDB): domain Bacteria; phylum Bacteroidota; class Bacteroidia; order Cytophagales; family Cyclobacteriaceae; genus Ohtaekwangia. Next base: position 1,215 of record CBKWFZ010001015.1, on the reverse strand, counting down.
GCTACGATTACGTTTACCGGTCGTAACCTCTGGTACAAGGCACCTAACGTGCCGGAATATTCCAATTTCGATCCGGAAACAACAACCTTCGGAACGCAGAACGCTCTTGGATTTGAGTTCGACAACGTTCCTTCTGTACGCAGAATGGGGGTAAACGTCCGGTTGACTTTCTAACGTTAAAGAAAAATGAAAATGAAGCGTAACATAAATACATTCGTGAAGTCATGCCTGCTTGTTCCGGCGTTTTTTATGGCTGGATGCGGTGACTTTCTTGATATTAATACAGATCCGAATAATCCCCTGGATTCAGACCTGAAGCTGGTTCTTCCCACGGTTGAAGTGACATTGGCTGAGGCGCTCGGTAACGGATCCGGCGGTATGTCGGACCTCACGTCGCAACTCGTTCACCATACGGTACAGCGTAACACAAGTAACTTCTACTTTATCGGTGGAACTGAATTTAATATTTCCAATGCCTGGCCAAACCTTTTCTCCGGCGTGCTGATGGATCTCAACGTGATGATCGAAAAAGCAACGGCTACGGAATCGTGGCATTATCTCGGTATTGCTCAGACGCTGAAAGCCTACTCCTACAGCATGGCTGTTGACCTTTGGGGCGACGTGCCTTACTTCGAGTTTGGAAAGGGTACCGATAATCCCTTCCCGACATTTGATGGTGGAGAGGCGATTTACCAGGAGGTTTTTGCGTTGCTTGATGAGGCTACCACAAACCTGGCTAAAGAGGCACAGGTGAGTCCGACAAACGATGACGTCATCTATGGTGGCGATATCGACCAGTGGATTCAGTTTGCCAACAGCCTGAAACTGAAGCTCTACAATCAGGTACGAAAGACATCGATGTATGACGCGGCCGCCGTCGATGCAATCATCAACGACATGGCACTGATGGGAGATGTTGCCGACGGATTTCGCCTGAAGTATGGAACATCGAACAATCCTGAGAACCGGCATCCGCTGTTTATTCAGGACTATGTCCAGGCAAACGCCAACTACATCGATCCTTACTTTTACCTGATCATGACGGGCAGTACGCAGTTCAATGACGTGCTTCCTGACATCAGCGATCCGCGTATTCCGTATTACTTCTACAACCAGCTTGCAGGGGACGCACCTCAAAACCCGCCGACAACGGCATATTTTGGTGACTTTCTCTCGATCTGGTTTGCATCCCTTAATATCGATCCCAATGAGGGA
>CBKWFZ010001014.1:0-1579 GCA_966673785.1 uncultured bacterium | reverse complement strand
CAATCCGGTCGCAATATTCGGCGAACTACATCCTGCCAATATCTATACGAACCGCGACTATGAGTCCTACGCGTTGCATCGTGATCTTCAGGTTGCCAGGTCATGCAGCAAAAGAGGAATTGGATTTCACACCTACAAAGATCATGTCATCTTTGAAAAAGACGAAGTGGTTAAAAGTGACGGCAAGCCTTACACGGTATTCACGCCGTACAGCAAGCGATGGAAAAACAGGCTGAACCCGTTCTTCATAAAACCCTATCCGTGCGAAAAGTATTACAAATCATTTTACACGACGAAAGCGCTGCCGATTCCGACCCTTACAGAGATAGGTTTTACGCCGAAGACAGACAATTACCCGGAGCGCAGGATCCCGCTTTCGGTGATCAGGAAATATGACCAGACCAGGGACTTTCCTGGGATCTCAGGTACTTCCCGTCTCGGCGTACACCTTCGTTTCGGTACGATAAGCATCAGAAAACTGGTAGGCCTGGCGTTGAAAACCAACGAGACGTGGTTGAACGAACTCATCTGGCGTGAATTTTACAGCATGATCCTGTGGCATTTCCCACACGTCGAAATGAAAGCGTTCAAGCCGGCATACGACAATGTCCGGTGGCGTAACGACGAAGAAGAATTTAAACGATGGTGCGAAGGAAGAACGGGCTACCCTCTGGTCGACGCCGGTATGCGTGAACTGAACGCCACAGGCTTTATGCACAACCGGGTGCGTATGGTAACGGCGAGTTTTCTTACCAAACATCTTTTGATCGACTGGCGCTGGGGCGAGGCCTACTTTGCCCGGCACCTCCTCGACTATGAGCTCGCCTCAAACAACGGCGGGTGGCAATGGGCAGCTGGCTCCGGATGTGACGCCGCTCCGTATTTCAGGGTATTCAATCCCGAACTTCAGCAGAAAAAATTTGACCCGGATCTGACTTATATCCGGAAATGGGTTCCGGAATTTGATCAGCCGGATTATCCCGCCCCTATTGTGGCACATCCCGTTGCCCGCGATCGCGCGCTTCGTACATACAAGCAGGCAATCGCCTGAATGAATTCGATATGCCCGGAAACAATCGTGTCGGTTTGATGTTCTTCAGGTATGAAAGTGTACACCTTAAAACGCAGACAGTTCCTGCCGATTGGTATTGATGAAGCATGGACGTTTTTTTCGGCGCCGGCCAACCTCGTGCGGATTACGCCCGAATACATGAAGTTCCGGATTCTGCACATGTCAGGAACAGGTGGTATGTTTCCCGGGCAGATCATCCGGTATCGTCTGTTTGTACTGCCCTTTATACCATGGCACTGGACTACAGAGATCACCCACGTTCAGGAGCCTCATTACTTCGTCGATGAGCAACGATTCGGACCTTACGCCTTCTGGCACCACCAGCATCACTTCAGGGCCGTGGATGGCGGGATCGAGATGACAGATGAGGTAAATTACGCGATCTCGTTCGGGTTCATCGGCCGCATTCTACACCGCTTGTTGATTCGACGACAGCTAAACCGTATTTTTGAATACCGGTACCAGGTGCTGGAGAAAGCTTTTAACGGAAAGACACTGACGATGAGG
>CBKWFZ010001013.1:0-1583 GCA_966673785.1 uncultured bacterium | reverse complement strand
AATCAGACGATATGGTCTATTCGTGTTCAACTATACGGCTGCTTTTGCAGTTGAAACATTACGTGATTCGCGTACCCTCAGCTCACCTTCAGGTTTTTCCGACCAACCCGGATCCTGCTCACCACGGCTTACACTCAGCACGATTCCGAGCGCAAGGCCGGTAAACACCATCGACGTTCCGCCCATCGAGATTAACGGCAAGGGCTGTCCCGTAATCGGACCGAGGCCCACAACGACACCCATATTGATCATCGCCTGGCAGACTATATCGAAACACAATCCCGCCGAAAGGAGACCACCGAAGGCCCGCTCACTGTTATACGCGGCCTTCATTCCGCGATGCAGTAGGGTGAGATAGAGCATCAAGACCGTCATCGCTCCCGCCATACCATATTCCTCGATAAGAATTGCGAACACGAAATCCGCGAACGGATTCGGGAGGATATTGCGCTGATCGCTGTTCCCCGGACCCTTTCCAACGAAGCCTCCGGTCGCGATAGCGATGAGACTGTGCTTTAACTGAAACTGAGGATCCTTTTTGCCTTGCACAAACTCCGAAAAATCGGTAACGCGTGAGACCATCGTGCCGCCACGAACGCCGAATTTGAATGCAAGCGCTCCGAACAGTAGCCCCACAAACACCAGCATGGCGAGATACTTCATTGGAACACGACCGATGAACATGATCAGCAGGCAGGTCGACAACAACAGAATGGCGGTTGACATATTTGTCAGTGCGATCAATCCGCAGATCGTTCCGCACCAGAAGAGGATGGGGATCAGTGACTCGCGAATGTCCTCTATATTCTGCTGCCTCTTCGAAAGCATACTGGCAAGGTTCACGATCAGACAAAGGCTGGCAAAATCCGAAGGCTGGAACGACCCGACAATGGGCACCTGTATCCAACGCGCGGCGTCGTTAACAGAGGTTCCATTCGTAAATGTGTAGATAAGTAGCGGGATGCTTACCCAAAGGCCAATGCGCGAAAGTCTGGAGTAGTACCGGTAGTCGATCCGATGCGCGAACCACATAGCCGCCAGTCCTACGAATACGTGAAACGTATGTTTGATAAGCAGCTGCTCGGGACTTGATGCGCGTTTGAATGCGAGTGTTCCGATGGAGCTGTACACAACCAGGATGCTGATCAGCGACAGCGCAAATACAACCGCCCAAATGACCCGGTCACCCTGCAGGTTCTTGTCAGCCCATGTTTTGATTTTGTCCATCATTTAACCCTCTACTGTTGATGTTCTATCTCCTTTTTTAATTCCAGCGTCGCCGCACGGAACTGATCGCCCCGATCTTCATAATTCTTAAAAAGATCGAAGCTCGCACACGCCGGACTGAGCAGCACCACATCTCCCGCGGAAGCGAGTTCAAGCGCCATGCGCACGAGCTCTTTTACGCTTTGCGTCTCACGGATTACAGGCACAACGCCCTCAAACGCTTTTGTCAGCTTCTCGTTGTCCTTGCCCAGGCAAATAAGCGCGCGCACTTTCCTGCGGACCTCTTCGCGGATGACGGAATAATCGTTTCCTTTGTCAATTCCACCCGCTATCCAGACCAGCGGTCCATCGTAGCT
>CBKWFZ010001012.1:0-1593 GCA_966673785.1 uncultured bacterium | reverse complement strand
TGTGTTTCGACACCGCTTGCCGGGACGAATCGAAATACTCGGCAACTGCATTTGGCGTCATCGGCTTCCGTGAAAGCAACACCATGATCTCACGCCTGGTCGGATCCGCCAGGCCCTGAAACACGTCTCTTCTCATAGTATTATGCAACAATATGGTTGCAAATATATGAGCAACGGTTTGGTTGCGCAAGTGATTTTTGTTTTTTTATCAGACCGGAATGAATTCGGGTGGCCTGAGGTAATTAACCGGGCATTAGAATCGGACGAGTGACCAGGAGACTACTCTACAAGAATCTTACGGATCACCGATCCACGGGCCGTCTCGATAGTCAGCAGTATCAAACCGGCTGGCATTTTCTGAAGCGACAAGGAACCATGATTATCCTGCACCGATATTGAAGACAGCTCCCTTCCCTGCATGTCGGTCAGGCGTACAGTTTGTATCAATGTCGGCGAAGAAATTTCGACGAAATCCGTAGCGGGATTAGGCCATACAACAATCGGAATGTCAACCGACTCTTCGGCAGCTACAACAACTTCCGTAGAACTGATTGCTTCATCAGTCGCTTCCCAGTTTGTGCCAACGTTGTTGTCCAGCTGGGAATCGATCAATTTCAAATACTTTCCGTTGCCATCTGCATCGGGCCACGGTGCCGAGTCGCTATACGCAACTTCGTCGATGACATTTCCGAATGCATCGGCCAGCGTAAGCTTTTCGGACTTGTTGGAAAGGTTTCGCGTGAAGACGCCATAGGGTTCATATCCGTACTTACGCCGGAAAGTAACCCGGTCATTTGCAATCTGGATAACCGCACCTCCTGCTAACACCGCTCCTGCCGGGAACTGAAAAACAAAGCCGGTTCCGGCGAAATAAATTCCTGAAAGTGTCACCGGGGCAGGTCCCGTGTTCACGATTTCGATCCACTCCTGGTCATCGTCATCAGGAAATGCTGCCGAGCTCTCCGGATGGTAATCAATTCTTGTGATAACCAGCGGTGGAGTCTCAACGTTCGCGCACGAGGAGAAAGTACCCAGTCTGGTCGTCATCCATTCCACGCGCTCGTCGACGAATGCTTTCAGGTCATCAATATGCCCCTGGTGATTTCCGATCGTCTGCCACTGTTGCTCTTCACGAACAACGGCTTCACTGATGAGCGTCACGGTCTCATCGATGAATGCGTAGATTTGATCCGGATGAAGCGGCTCTCCGGGCTGCGTTAGCTCGTGCCATCGTTTCGCCAAATAACACCGGAAAGTACTGTTGTTATACAGATCGCGCCAAAAGCGCGGACCGATGTTATCGCCGTTATCAAACTGCCAGGTATTCGTCCAGCTCCGGTTAAGGCCCCACATCGTAAGGTCATTTCCGAACGTCAGGTTTAAATCCCACAGCGGACCAGCGCGAAGCTTCGCATTCCGGTCTTTGTGAAAGAAGGTACTGAACTGATACGCATCAACATTTGCCGCGAGTTCATTGACGAGGATGAAATCAACAAAAGAAGGAACATCGATGATGGCCGGGTAACCCGATGTGATCGATACGTTGTTCGCGGCAAGGGACAGATTGTTAAACACTGACCGTATGTAGACGTG
>CBKWFZ010001011.1:0-1595 GCA_966673785.1 uncultured bacterium | reverse complement strand
GTCGCTGCCACCGGAGTTGCCACCGGCTCTTCTTCACAACCGAACAGAAAAACTGAAAGCAGTAACGAACAAATCGCGGCCCGGACGAGGGACCTCTTCAAATAAACTCGCATACGTTAGAGGTTGATGTGTTAAAAAATCAACCGCGAATAACGTTGTCCCTCCATCATTTTCAACGTGCAAAAAGCCGGACCGCCGGATTATACCGGCAGGCGCACGAAACGAAAGAGGAACGACCAACGGAGCAGCTATACGGCATAGGCTATTAACGAATCACATGGACCCAGCTGCGGCACGTACCATAATCGTCAACGCTCACTTCATAGTAGTAAACGCCGGCCGGAAGCCCCGCGCCGTCCCAGTTATTTTTATAATCCTCGGTGGTGTACACCGGTCTTCCCCATCGGTTATACATGGTCAGCTTTATCGTCAACCCGATATCGGCTGGCGTCTTTCCGGTGTCCTCGCCAAGTCCAATAACAAAGGTATCGTTCTTCCCCTCAGCATTCAGGGGTGTGATCACATTGGGAACGAAAAGCGGCTGAACGGTTACGGGAACAGATTTCTCCGTAACACATATCTCCCGCACGCCAACCAGTTTTATCGTGTAGTCGCCGCCCTCGGTATACGTGTACATTTCCTCCTCCCTGTCGGAAGTATTACCGTCCCCGAAGTCGAAATAAATCTGATCGGTATCCCGCACATCGGCAGTGAGGTTGGTTACCCGGATCACCGGTAGGCCTTCGCAATTACCAATGCGCTCCATTTCAAACTCCGGTTGAATCTGATCGACGACCGCGATCGTTACGCTGTCAAGGCGCGTGCATTTTTCATGCTCCGTGGCAAGGATGTAATACTTTGTTGTCACGTCCGGCGAAACGACCGGTGTGCGCTGATTGGACGTAAATGAGCCGTCCTCCGTGAACCAATAGTATTCATCCGCGCCACTTGCCTGCAACGTGTAGGCGTCACCGGAACAGATCACGTCATCGCCCTGCACTGCCATATCGATCATAAACACATCAACATAGGTTGAAGCCGAATCCACAACCTGGCACGTCCCCTTGTCGATTGCCTTGAGCCAGATCTGATAACGTCCCGGCTGCTGGTAAACGTGCGTGAACCGGATCGTATCGAGTTTCGTGAAACGCGTTCCATCGCCAAGGTTCCATTCAAATGTCTCGCCGCCATTACTCAGATTCTGAAATACGATCGGATCTTCAAGACAGACACGATTCAGTCCGGGATTGTCGAGTTTAACCGAATTGGTCTGTAGCCGCGCTTTCAACAGGGAAAGATCAAACTTAAAAACGGCGTTATTGCAATTGGAGCTGCGGTTAGTCCGGTGGCGTGTGGAAACGTTGATCGCGGGAAAATCCGAAAAGCCTCCACAGCCAGCGCATACGGCGTGATAAACGATTCCTTTTTTGTCAAAGCGGCTGGTACCTCCGTCAACATGAGTCGCAGACTGGCTTCCACCCAAAAAAGTAGCATACAGGTTTTCGCTTCCATCCTCCGAGAGCCCCAGCAGATAGAAGTCGTTCCCGCTGGTATTCTTCTGATACGCATCCGGGGTAACCGGCAGACCGCATGTA
>CBKWFZ010001010.1:0-1601 GCA_966673785.1 uncultured bacterium | reverse complement strand
AGACACGGTAAAAGTCCTGACCCTTTTCCGGTGCATCGATACCATGTAAACGTATCTTCACGGTGTGATTATCCGCAGTGAGCAGCGTAAACGTGTCGCCATCGGCAACCTTTACAACGGTTCCTGAAATTGTTTCCTGTTTACATTGCAGGAAAAGAAGGATAACAATGATAGCAGGGTATAGCGCTTTCACGGGTACGATAGTCCGGTGCAAGCATAGTTAATTTTTTCAGGACAGCCGCATCTGTTTGCTAAATCACAAGTGAATTGTTGTACTTTTTATCCGACGGCTTCATTCATTACTTTTGTGCAAGCCGGATTCCGCGTATGCGCAAGATCATTCATGTAGATATGGACGCATTTTTTGCTTCGATCGAGCAACGCGACAATTCATTTTACAAAGGCAAACCGGTAGTAGTAGGTGGCTCACCCGAAGGAAGGGGCGGTGTCGTTGCGGCGGCGAGCTATGAGGCCCGCAAATTCGGTGTGCGGTCGGCGATGCCGTCAAAGCAGGCAAAGCAATTGTGTAAAGACCTCATCTTTATTAAGCCGCGCTTCGAAGTTTATAAACAGGTATCCGCTGAGTTGCGCGATATTCTGCGTCGTTACACCGATCTTATCGAACCACTTTCCCTGGATGAAGCCTTTCTCGATGTTACAAATGACAAGCAGGGCATCGGTTCTGCGCTGGACATTGCCCGACGCATCAAGGAGGAGGTCAAAGCCGAGCTGAATCTAACTGCGTCTGCCGGTGTGTCCGTCAATAAGTTTCTGGCGAAAATTGCGTCCGACCTTCATAAGCCGGATGGGCTAACATTCATTGGTCCTTCGCGCATTGAACCATTCATGGATGCGCTTCCGGTTGAGAAGTTCTTTGGCGTTGGCCGCGTAACGGCTGAGAAGATGAAGTCCCTGGGCCTTCACCGGGGTGCCGATTTAAGGCGCCTGTCTGAACAGGATCTCATCAGGCATTTTGGAAAGGCCGGTGGATTCTATTACCGGATCGTTCGCGGAATTGACGATCGCGAAGTTCAACCTGATCGCGAAACAAAATCCGTTGGCGCGGAGGACACCTTTCCGGTTGACCTCTCTGAGAACGAAGCGATGCAGTACGAACTTGACAAGCTGTGCAAGGTCGTATCTGAAAGACTTTTGAAAAAGAATCTCAGGGGCAGGACGGTCACGCTAAAAATAAAGTTCAGCGATTTCAGAATAATGACCCGGAGTCAATCGTTCGCCGAACCACTCACAGACCGAAGAGAAATTACCGCGGCTGCTTATTCGTTGTTAAGTGATTCAAATCTCGATGGAAGAAAGGTTCGCTTGTTAGGCGTTACCGTTTCAAATTTCGAGGGAGTGCACGCTGTCGAGACGAGTCCCCGATCCCCGCAGCTTAATCTTTTTTAGATCATTCGAACTTTCGATGTAGGTCTTGTGTCCAAGACGAAAAGAAATCATAATGAAAAAAGTTTTTGTGATCTGCGCGTGCATCCTTTCATGCGGGTGCTCATCGAATGAAAAGGAGGGTGGGCATTCCTGGATCAAACTCGGGCTGGACGGACTTGTAGTGAATGAGCTTGTAATAGATAACAATAATCTTT
>CBKWFZ010001009.1:0-1604 GCA_966673785.1 uncultured bacterium | reverse complement strand
AATTGTATCGGCATTGGTGTTCAGCATAACCCCGTCCGCGTGTGTCAATGGCGCGAATACGGGAACGGTGTTTTGCTTCAGCAGAAAGTACAGCAGCGCCGTGTTCACACCTTCTTGCCGAATATCGCCTACATAACCGTAGTCAACTTCCTTCACGGGCCGTCGCACTGCGCTGATCAGGTTTCCGTCAGCCCCGGTGACGCCCAGCGCCTGACATCCGAGCTTCTGCAATTTCGCGACGATCTGCTTGTTCACAAGGCCGCCGTACACCATCGTAACGAGATCGAGTGTTTCGGCGTCAGTAATCCTGCGTCCATTGACATAGTTGGCGGTGATACCCAACTGTTCGCCGAGGCGCGTTGCGATCTTACCTCCCCCGTGAATCAGTATGCGCGGTTCTTTGATCGAAGCAAAATCGTTGAGAAAACGATCCAATGCGTCCGGTTTATCCAGTACATTGCCCCCGATCTTGATGATAAATAGTTTGTTCATGGCTTGTTCGAAACACGTGAACCAGTAAGTAGTTCATGCAGGACAGCCTGTGCCGCCCAAACGCGGTTAGATGCTTCCTGCGTTACCAGGCTATTAGGCCCGTCCAGCACTTCATCGCTCAGCTCAACATTGCGCCGCACCGGCAGACAATGCATAACCCGCGCGTTATTAGTTACCTTCAGTTGCTGATTGGTCAGCATCCACTCAGGATCATTGCAGTATACGCGTCCGTAATCGGTGTAAGTACTCCAGTTTTTAACGTAGACGAAGTCGGCGTCCTTGAGAGCTTCTTCCTGATTATGAGTGATCGTTGCACCGCGTGTAAACTTTGGGTCGAGCTCATAATCCTCCGGGTGCGTAATTACAAAATCAGCCTTGCCCCAGGCATTGACCCATTGGGAAAAGCTGTTGGCAACGCACTGCGGCAGCGCTTTAACGTGCGGCGCCCAGGTAAGCACAATTTTCGGCCGGCGTTTTTCGCGGAACGTTTCGGTAATGGTGATTAGGTCCGTCAGGCTCTGCAGCGGATGAAGCGTTGCACTTTCAAGACTGATAATCGGAATTCCCGCATAGCGGACAAACTGATTGATGAACAGTTCACTGTAGTCATCGATCTTGTTCTTAAGGCCGGGAAACGTACGGATACCCAGAACGTCGAAGTAATTTCCAAGTATTGGCGCAGCGTCTTTTACGTGCTCGACAGTATTTCCGCTCATGATAGCCTCTTCTTCGAACTCGAGTGACCACCCTTCGGCTCCGACGTTAAATACGATGGATTCCATACCGAGATTCGCGGCTGCAATCTGGGTGCTGAGTCGCGTGCGCATACTCGGATTGAGAAAAAGGAGCCCTAACCGTTTGTTTTTTCCCGCGGCTTTCTCAGCCAGCGGATTAGCCTTGAAAGCGAGCGCTTTTTCAACCAACGCGTTGATGTCCGGGGCGTCATCGACAGAAATAAACTTTTTCATTTCAATTCTTCGTTGAGTGCATGTAGAAACATATCAGCTTCGTCCTTCGTCAACGCCAGAGAAGGCAGCAGGCGTATCGTGTTGGGCTTCGCTTCACCGGTGAAGATACCGTGACGGAAAAGCAAGTCATTACGCACGGTGTTT
>CBKWFZ010001008.1:0-1607 GCA_966673785.1 uncultured bacterium | reverse complement strand
ATCGAAGGGCACCTGAGGATCGAACATTTCCGCGAGCAGCTGCCTGAGATGATCTTCGAATTCCGGAAGTAAGGGTGTTGCGTCGTTGAGAAAATCCTTTCCATGCTGGAGTCCGAACCGAAAGTCCTCATTAAAAAGGTTTTTCCTGTTCATCAGACCCGGCACAAGCCGAAACCGTTCCGGCGAACTGACCATGTTGCGTTCATACACCAATGTGTAGACAAACGTCTGGAACGCCGCTTTGTTTCGCTTTCCTTCCCGGGTGAACAGTTCGGGAATGTCCCTGAATGATGTGAGATCGCGGCCTGTCTTGTAGTCGATCACACGAACAACGTTATCCTTACGGTCGGCGCGATCGATCGATCCGCCAATTAACACCGTTGTGTTGCCCAGGCGTACGGCGACGTGCATATCTCTTCGTTCAAGCGCTTCAATGTGGAAAGGCGCATATGACCTATCGAGTTCGATGATCCGGTTCACAAAACGGTTTACCATTTCCCGGACGACAAGCCGCTGGCCGTCGTAGTTAACGGCCCGGTCCGGATTAAGACCATAGTGTTTTATGAAAGCGCGATCAATCAATGACGCGATAACGTTTTCATACCCGGCAAAATCCTCCTCTCCAATCAGAAATGATCCTTTGCGTTCAATGATATCCAGGTAGAAGAACTCCATCACGGTATGTAGAAAGTTTCCAAGTACACGCGCATCGAGATCTTCTTCAACCTCTTTGGGTTCTCTGATCCGCGCGACATGGCGCATATAAAATTTCAGGCGGCATTCGAGGTAGTCGTTAAGTGCTGTCGGGCTGAGATTGCGCTCGTAGCCGGGGCCATCACAGTATCTGGCCAACGCTTCAAATACCCGCGCATCCTTCTTCACCGACAGCGGCCCGGGTCCGATCGGCTGCAGCTCGTTGTGGAGAACGTGTTTTTCAACGGGAAGACCGGATTCAAAAAGAAGCTGCTGCAGATAACGGCTCATCTCACCCTGCCCCAATTCGTCTGTTTCAGAATTGTAGAACAGATAGATGTTTTCGGCTCGTTGCAGGACGCGATAAAAAAGGTAAGCGTAAATGGCATCCTGCTGCTCAACGGTTGGCATACCGTAAGCTTTCCGGATATTAAACGGAATATAAGAACCCTTTCCGGAAGAAGAGGGAAATGCACCTTCGTTAAGCGACAGAATGAACACGTTCTTAAAGTCAAGGTTCCGCGTTTCGAGCACGCCCATCACCTGAAGTCCGCGCAACGGCTCACCACTGAAAGGTATCTTCCCCGCACGTGCTACCTGCCTGAACAATCGCATGAAAGATTTCAACTGAGCGCTGAATGCGGGCGCATCATCGCTCGGGGCGTGTTTCGCGTCATCGAAAATTTCCTGCATTCGGTTTAATATCTGCACGAAATGGTAACAATATTCCTTGTCGAAGTCTGATAACTGCGGCAACGCGCCAGCCTCAACAATAACCGATTTCAGATATTCAGTAAGGTACGCAGGAACGGAGCGATCGCTTCCCGGTGCGGCGTGCATAAATGCTTTCCTGTGTATCGCAACCTGCGATGCGAGGTAAGATTCCGGTACATGGACCCAATTCTTGTGCAGTA
>CBKWFZ010001007.1:0-1613 GCA_966673785.1 uncultured bacterium | reverse complement strand
TATTGTCACGAAGGCACAATTTCGGATCCCCAGTTTGGTAAGAAACGTTCCTGCTCGGAGTTTGTCCCGCCTGCGGTAAACCTCGGCCCGCATGTGGCACCACTTGGTCTTAAATTCAATACATACAATATGTTCCCGCCAGAATTCAAGGGACAAATTTTCGTTGCGCGCCACGGATCGTGGAACCGTTCAAAAAAGATTGGCTATGATGTGTCGCTGGTGCGAATGAAGAACAACAAGCCGGCGGCAAATGAGGTTTTCGCAAGTGGGTGGCTCAACGAAGAAACGCAGGAAGTGTGGGGGAGACCCGTCGACGTTCTGTTCCTTCCTGACGGATCTATGCTTGTTTCCGACGACTACGCGAACGTCATTTACCGGATTTCTTATAAAGGCTGAAAATTGCGGTAAGTTATGCACCCCGTACTTTTTGAAATCGGAGGCACCGCCGTCTATACATATGGATTTATGATTGCGCTTGGCGCGATTGCCGGCGTATGGTACATGGCGGTCCAGGGCAAGAAGGAATTAGGGTTGACGTTCGATCAGGCGAATGCCTTGTTTCTTTATATTTTCCTCGCTGCCCTCGTAGGCGGGAAGTTCTTCCTTTTTTTCGAGGACCCGTCGTATTATCTCGAAAGTCCGAAGAGATTCTTTACCGGACGCGGATTTGTCTTCTACGGATCGTTTCTGTTTGCCGTCCCTGTGATGTTGTGGTATTTCCGAAAGGAAAAACTGCACACGTTCGCCATGCTGGATATCATGGCCGTAACAACGTGCCTTGTTCATGTTTTTGGACGACTCGGGTGCTTCTTTGCAGGTTGCTGCTACGGTATTCCCACCACGTCTGCGCTCGGAGTGACATTCACGAATGAGGCGTGCTATGCCGATCCGCTCCATACGCCGCTTCACCCGACGCAATTGTACGAAGCTTCTTACATTCTGCTTGTGATGGTGGGGCTTTTATATCTTCGCGCACGCCGGAAGTTTTACGGACAGCTTTTTTACACGTATCTCCTCGCTTATGCAATTGGCCGATTCGTGATAGAATATTTCCGGGGAGACCTGGGACGCGGTTATATCGTTGAGAACTATTTAAGTAACTCCCAGTTTTTTGCCTTGCTCATTTTTGGGGTCGTGTTGTTCCTTTACGCAGCGAGGCGGAGGCATGGGAAGTTCGTTCCTCTTAAAAAATAAAGCCGCCCCGGGTTAAGGGACGGCTTTTCTTGCTAAGCGGGATGCGTGATTACAACTCCCGTATCCAGATATTCCTGAAGCTGACCGGATTTCCGTGATCCTGAAGAATGATAGGACCTTTGTCCGACTCCTTATAAACCGGAAGGCCGATGTATTCCGTTGGCCCCCAGATAGCGACATGGTTCTGCGTAATAACACCATTGTGTATCACTGTGACATAAGCCGGATGTAAGACGCGGCCTTCGCCGTTGAATCGTGGTGCAGTAAAGATGATATCGTACGACTGCCATTCGCCGGGTTTCCGGCACGCGTTGACAAGGGGAATCAGCTGTTTATATATTGAACTAGCCTGTCCGTTGGCGTAGGTCTTGTTGTCGAAGTTGTCTAGTACCTGAACTTCGTATTTTCCTTGCAGAAAG
>CBKWFZ010001006.1:0-1615 GCA_966673785.1 uncultured bacterium | reverse complement strand
CGTAAAGAATGTCGCTTCTTCAGGATCGTCGTGGCGGTGTACAAAACGTTCCAGCGGATCTTCAACCTCCTCCGGATCTTTGTCACCGTGATCGTGTTGTACAGATATGTCGCGTTCACCGGACTGTTCATTGTCATGGGCATGACCAAATTCTTTGACGATGGCGTCATGATCATCGGTTCCATCAGCGTGGTCGTGATGGTCCGGTTCTTCGCCGTGTTCTTCTTCCTGCACCATACCCGACTCAAATTCCTCACCGAGAAACTGGCCATACCGCAACCGGAGAACCTTCTGATCATGCGCCAGCTCGTTGCTTTTCGACTTAAATTCGTTGACACTGATTTTCTTTTGTTGTTTCAGCAGCTTTTCGGTATCAATGATGATCTGACGCTGACTTCTGAAATATTCAGGCATCAGGTCCACGCCAAGTCCGGCATCAAAGGATAATTCAATTTCAGCGGTATCCTTCAGCGCCAGGAAATAAGTCTGACTGCGCGTGTAGTTACGCTGCGGCGAACGGTTATCGAAGGCCATAATGTAAAAATACAGTTCATCACCCGGATCGAGACCAAGTGCCTTGAGGTCGAGCTGCCTGAAGGCTGTAACCTGCGTCCCCCGGATCGCCGATGGTTTTTCAAATAATAACTTCTCCTCCCGGAACTTCACTGACTCGCCGCTGCCTTTGCTCACGGTTGCGATAACGTATCCTTCGGTCAGCCCATAATCATCACTGAAATCGGCGGATATTGGCACCGTTAATTTGTCATCATACGCAAGTTCCGTGAACTGCGAAACGTCCCTGACAGTGATTTCGGGCGACGCATCCGGACGAACATCAAGTTTGAAAAAGTCGGATACGCTTTCGATTGTATCTTTTCTCCAGGTGAGCTGGTAAAACGTCGGCCGCGTGGAAACAATTGAAGCCTCATGTACGCGCCCTGTATCGATCAGTTTGACTGAGTCGGAATTTCCCAGAATGATGTAAGCGCTGCTTATTGTTTCCGTGAAGGAAATGGTCCACTTGATCTTGCTACCCTCCGGCACGGAGACCGCCAACGCTGCAACGTCATAAGGTTTTAGTCCGGTGTAGAGTGGAGGTACAACATTCACCTTCGCGGTTTCAGTTCCGGGTATTGACGGCGACACATCTCTGTCGTACTGCTTTGATGAGACAAATGAGTCTTTTTCAATTTTTGGCGAAGTTGCAAGAACGAGCAGGAGTACGGCTGCAGCGCACACCAGGACCGCAAGGGGAATTCTGTGGTTAATTCGTACGCCATTGTAAACCTGCTCCAGTATGGTAGCAGTCTTACGGCGTTGGAATCGTTCCAGTTCATTGAGGGCATTCGTGTCGGTGAGCAACAGGTCCGTACTGTTTTCAAGTTCGGGGAATTTATAATCCAGGAATTTTGCGATCTGCTCTCTCGACGGCTGATAATTTAATAGTCGCCGCATCGAAATGAATCCGAGTACGGCCGTCACGGTGCCGATAAGCGCCGGCAATATTTCGCCGTGCGTAAACGGAACTGCCAGGACGGCGCCGATGCATGCAAGCGCAAGAGACCAGAAAATGCCTTCTGCCAGCCTCAGCATGGCTACCTTTTTTCGCAGGCGT
>CBKWFZ010001005.1:0-1618 GCA_966673785.1 uncultured bacterium | reverse complement strand
GACCTAGCCAAGAACCGGTGGCATGGAGAAGGGACGTCCAACGAGTATCCTTCTTCGGCAGGATTACGCAAAGGCTGGAATCAGAAAATGAGCGACTACTTCGTCGAGGACGGTTCCTTCTTCAGGATACAGAATATAACGCTTGGCTACACGATTAAGGGCCAGGAGTTGTTTGGAGTGGCGATGCCTGAAACCAGAATACTGGTCACTGCAGAACGCCCGCTCACGACGTTCAAGTACAACGGGTTCAACCCCGAAGTGGCAAACGGTGTCGACTTGCAGACTTACCCGATACCTGCTGTTTATACGGTTGGATTGAATGTCAAATTATGACCGCAAAAGAAACGATTATGAAAAAATTGATAGATACAACTAAAATTCTGGTGCTGGTTGCAGTCATGATGATTGCACAATCATGCCACAACCTTCTGGACGAGGCACCGGAAAACAAAAGCTTTGCCGGTGAAACCGATTATACGCAAAGTGAAAATATGATCCTCCATCTGTTGGGTGTGTACGCCGAGTTTTACGCCCGCGGTTGGGAAGATTATCCGCTTCTCGCTGTAAGAGGCGACGACGTGAATGCAGGCGGTCTGGGTGACCAGCAGGACTATTCGGAAACTGACAAGTACAACTATAATAAAGACTACTGGATGTACAACTCGGTCTGGCAGAACCTCTATAGCGATATCTATGTCGCTGAAACGGCACGCGAACAAATTGAGCGTTTCAAGGAATTTGCGCCTAATCCTGCCGTTGCGGATCAGTACATTGCCGAGATAAAAACGCTCAAAGCGTTCATGCTTTTGCATTTATCGCGCGTTTGGGGCGATATCTATATCCCGACGTCCTCTGATCGTGGTGCCTTGCTTATTGCGGAAGTATCGACAAAAGACGAAGTGATGCAATACATTTCGGATGAGATGGACGACGCGATTGCCCTTCTGCCAAATATGCGACCTAACGAACGCACTGACATTCCCGGTGGCGTAACGCGCTACACAGCTCTTGCAATTAAAGCGCTTGCAAACCTCGAACTGAAAAATTATCAGGCTGTAGCCGATGCCACTTCACAGATCATCACCTCGAACAAATTCTCTCTGGAGTCCGACTACTATCAGTTGTTCAAATACCCCGGGAAGCTGAGCGACGAGAACCTGCTTGAAATTCAGTACTCTGATTTCGGACAGGGATCCGGCTTTTCGACGAGTTATCTTTACGCATTCTTTGGTCCTGAAAATTGGACCCCTGCAGTGACCGGTGCGGGAAGTGGATGGGGCTTTTTCGAGCCGAGTATGAAGTACATCAAGTTCATGCTTGACCGTGGTGAAACGATTCGTCTTGAAACAAGTGTGATGTTCACCAACCGAGGGATCGATCAGATAAAGACTGATCCCAATTATGCGACGCTTCCGGCCTGGATCAGCAATACAACGCGCGATGGGGACAGATTCAATAATTTCAATCGCGCCATGTTTTCAAGTGGAAAGCACTATCTGCCATCCGTACAACTCACGCCCGGGCGCACCTCCTACGGTCAAAGCAAGAATTTCATCTGCATCCGTTATGCCGAAGTATTGCTCATGCACGCTGAGGCGCTCACACTCGGGGCTACCGG
>CBKWFZ010001004.1:0-1623 GCA_966673785.1 uncultured bacterium | reverse complement strand
AGACCTTACAGGCCGCGAGCTTGATTATCTTCTTTTTCGGGAGCCAGGTTTCTGGCTATGGAGTCTGGGAGCTATTCTCTTCGGAGCCCTCATTTCCGGATTGTATCCCGCCTTCGTTCTTTCATCATATAAACCGGTAGAGGTTTTGAAAGGCAGGTTCAAAAATACGAACCAGGGCATCGCATTCAGGAAGGGCATGGTCATCATTCAGTTTGTCGCGTCCATTACGTTGCTCGCGGGCACATTTACCGTATATCAACAACTTAGCTACATGCGTGATCAGAAGCTGGGGATAAATATCGAGCAGACCCTTGTGCTGAATTCACCGAACATTACAGACTCGACCTATCAAAGCAAGTTTCAGGTGTTCAAGCAACGCCTGCTACAGTTTCCGGAGGTGGTCTCTGTCAGCGCATCCTCTTCAATTCCCGGGTCGCAACCGGGTTGGAACGCCGGGGGTATACGCCGTCTTTCACAGCGCGAAGACGAACAAAACCAATACCGCGTCATCATGATGAACGGAGACTTTATTCCGCTTTACGGACTTGAAGTTATTGCCGGGCGTGGCTTTTCCGATGAGATCACCAATGAATGGAAATCACTGATGCTCAATGAATCAGCGGTGGAGCTTATGGGGTTCGCCGATGCTGAACAGGCCATTGGAGATCAGGTACTATTCTGGGGAGACACATTCCGGATTGTGGGTGTATTGAAGAACTTTCACCAGGAATCATTGAAGAAGAAATTTGACCCGCTGCTGTTCCGGTATGATCCATCGCCGGGAGGGTTTTACTCGATCCGCTTCAACTCCGCTGACGTAAGGACGTCGCTTGCCGGCTTTGAGGAGCAGTGGAAGGCCGTTTTTCCCGGCAATCCGTTTATTCACTTCTTCCTTGACGATCACTATAACAGTCAGTACCAGGCGGATCAGCAGTTCGGGCAGGTGTTTGGCATTTTTTCCGCGCTTGCTATCTTCATCGCCTGTCTTGGATTGTTCGGTCTGTCGTCGCTGACTGCAGCACAACGAACGAAAGAGATCGGCGTGCGCAAAGTTCTTGGTGCGTCCGTTGCACGAATCGTGGGGCTGATGAGTCGCGACTATCTCATCCTTATAACGATCGCGATTGCAGCGTCGATACCACTGGCGTGGTGGCTGATGGATATGTGGCTTACGGACTTTGCGTACCGCATCAGCCTTAGCTGGTGGCTTTTTGCCGTACCTACGTTCATGGTGCTGCTGATAGCGCTGTTAACGGTAACGATACACACGCTGAGAGCCGCGAATGCCAATCCGGTGAACAGCCTGAGGCATGAATGACCAGGCTGTTCGTCCCGGGATCAGGATATGACAATATTACACGGAATATAGTTTGTCGTAATATTCCGCGAGCATACGTTTTACGCCGAATTGTTTGTGAGTTGTCAGTACGCTCTCTTTCATCATAGCGATCCATTTCTTGCGGTCATCGTAATATGTGGGCAGCACCTCATCGAGCAGGACCTTGTACATTGATTTTTGATCGTGTGCGTCAAGCTTCTTCTCGTTTTTGTTTTCGTAGCCATCCCCGATCTGCCAGCCATTAATACCATGCTGACATGCTTCCGGCCACCATCCGTCGAGAA
>CBKWFZ010001003.1:0-1623 GCA_966673785.1 uncultured bacterium | reverse complement strand
ATCCGTCCTTACAAGATGGGACGAGGCTACGCCTCTGAGGGCACTCCTGTTGGGGATGCGCGCGGATGTGGTGTACTCGGCTTGGAATACGGGCCGGCTGTGACCGATTCGACCAAGTTGTTCGCCCGAATTTTTGAATATTTGGATAATTCGTTTAGTTTCGTTGAACATTATAGCCCTTTACCGTTTGAAAAAGTTTGCTTCCATAGCATTTATCCTGATCATCCTCTTCAATACAGTGGGCTATTACGGCGTTTTTCTGGGCTTGCAACTGAAGAATGACCGCGTGATGTCCAGAGCATTGGCTGATAACTTGTATGATCAGGCCAATACCATAACGGTAAAGGTTCCGGTGTCGATCCCATATATGCCGGATCAGGATGATTTCGAGAGGGTCGAGGGAAACTTCGAGCACAATGGTCAGCTTTACCGGATGGTGAAACAACGTTACGCAAAGGACACCCTTACTGTAGTATGTATCAAAGACACGGAGCACAGCAGGATTAATCTTGCCCTTTCTGATTATGCAAAGACCGTTAACGATAAGACCTCTGAGTCCACTCCTGTGTCAAAAATTACCATCAGCCTGATAAAGGATTTTCTGCCCACTTCCCTGGACATTAACTCCATCACCGCAGGGTGGGACTTAAACGTTCTGCACAATTCCCGTTACCAGAACATCATTCCTAATTTCTCAGCTTCCATTATCCACCCGCCTGAAAGGGCATAGGGTACTTCAAGGAGATTATCTCGACCTTTTTTAGCGATCTTCTGATTATCACGTGTGCGCGCTGATAGTGTAATCGCGTATTCAAAGCCTTAAATGTATTTATCTCATAACTCGCCGAATGTTTGGGCGGCGGGTAATTCAAAGGGGCAGATCCGCCAGTGCTTATTGGTTTGGGTTTCTGGCGGACTGCCCTTAATTGACTTAACTATGCCACATATAAATTTGGAGGATCACCTCCCGGGAATAACCGGCCTGCTGGAGTATCGTAAAGATAGTGCAGAACCGATACGGGAGCTAACCCAACTGCTCCTGCGAGGTCCGTCTACATTGTCTGAAGCGGAGCGCGAACTGATTGCTACCCTTGTTTCCCACGCAAACGAATGTACCTTCTGTACAACCGCACATACCAGGGCTGCCGACAAACTACTGGGTGAATGTCGGACCGCGGCCGCCATAAAAACGGATATAGAATCAGCCCCTGTCAGCGAGAAAATGAAGGCGCTCTGCGTGATCGCAAAACAAGTTCAGCGGAGTGGCAAGGCCGTGACGAAGGAATCAATCCAACGCGCCAAAAGCGCCGGGGCCACCGACACAGAAATTCATGACACCGTGCTGATTGCTGCGCTTTTTTGTTTGTACAACCGGTATGTCGATGGCCTGGCAACACGCCTTCCCGACACAAGTTCGTATTACGAGAGCTTGGCTGAACGCCTGATAACCAATGGATACAGACGTCTTCCCCAGGGATACGATCATCTGAAAAAGTACTAACTAAACCTAATACCAATACAAGTGAAATTCTTTACTCTCTTTCTGTTCGTGATCTCATTCACATGCGTCTACAGCCAGTCAACAAAAATCAGCGGAACCGTGACTGACGATCACGGCAATCC
>CBKWFZ010001002.1:0-1627 GCA_966673785.1 uncultured bacterium | reverse complement strand
CTGATAGTGACGTATATCCATCGCCTCGCCAGGCTCGTGATTCGCGACCCAGTAATCCCACGTCCGCATAAGCGCGTGCTGAAGGATCGGAAGCTGATCCTGGTTGGGACCGATATCATTCAGCAGCCGCTTCACCAGACGGGGCGCAATCGCTCCTCCCGCAACGGCGATCGGTCCTTCAATGGCTGACCTTTTCTGGTCTCGCGTCATCTGCGGAACCAGGTAGTTGCTCTTGTTGATCTCGGTCGTCAGCCCGGGAAAATTGGAGCACTCACCGATGAAGTCCGAACGCATGGTGAGCGCGACATAAATCGGAAGTTCCTGCTGTGAAATTGCAGTCAGCAAAAGTTTCACATAATGCTGCGCTTCGTTCTCGGCGACTTCGAAGGCCGAAGTTTTGAGATCACGAAAGCGGAAGAGCTCTTCAAACTGATCGATAAGAATGAATACATTCTCCTTTGCGTTTGACTGCAGGTATCTTGCAGCTTCGACCAGGCCGTTGGTGCTGCTGCGAAGAATCGAAGCGATGACCGCACGATGGAAGTCCTTCTCCGAAGGGAGGGCAAGTCCGTTCTGGACCATGTTCTCGACAAGGGAGTCTGCAAGGCCGGAAATAGGCGACTTTCCCGGGCGGGATATTAATACTCGCCAATGGGGACCGGAGCCGGTAAGGAATCCGCCATGGAGCACCGGAATAAAACCGCAATACATGAGCGAGGATTTTCCGCTTCCGGAATATCCCATGACAGTTACAAAACGGTTTCTTGAGATTTTTTCGAGGATTTCGTTGATGTGCTCCTCCCGTCCGAAATAGAGGTATGATTCATCGACGGTAAAGGGTCGCAGACCGGGAAAGGGATTCTGACTACTGACGTGGAAATCCGTAGTTTTACCTATCGGATCAAGTTCTTCGCTATGTATGGGCTTATTCAGCATACCAGCGTGAACTCAACGAAACATGTAATGCGTTTAAAAAATCGCACAATACCACACAGTTAGGCTAGACAAAAAATGCCATCACTTTCCAAAAGGAAAGAGATCGACCAATTAAGCGAAAATTATGGAAACAAAAAAGGGCACTGCCGTGCCCTTCCTTACTTAATTGCTTTTTAAACCGTTTCTACTTGAATTTCTTAACCACAGCTTCAAAGGCTGCGGGATGGTTCATTGCCAGGTCGGCAAGTACCTTTCTATTCAAGTCAATTCCGGATTTCTTCAGATTACCCATGAACTGGGAGTACGACATTCCATGAAGACGCGCTCCTGCGTTGATACGCGCGATCCATATTCCGCGAAACTCTCTCTTCTTTTGCTTTCTGTCGCGATATGCGTAGACGAGACCCTTCTCAACCGCGTTTTTAGCAACTGTCCAAACATTTTTCTTGCGACCGAAGAATCCTTTGGCCAGTTTGAGGATTCTCTTTCGTCTAGCCCTGGAGGCTACATTGTTTACCGATCTTGGCATTTTACTTTTCGTTTTTGGCTGATGGCGTCTCGGTTATGAGAACTTAGGCCAGCATCCGGGTTGAACATTAAACCATTAAAGAACAAGCATTTCCTTCACGCTGCGCACATCCGCCTTGTTGACCACTCCCTTGCGCGTTAGTCTGCGCTTTTGTTTGGTCTC
>CBKWFZ010001001.1:0-1629 GCA_966673785.1 uncultured bacterium | reverse complement strand
AATACCAGCTTGATCCCGCCCAACCCGGCATCGTCGTCAGCTCAAAGGAATAGGAACCGTCGTCCGTAGTGTATTTCCATTCCGACGCCCGCGCCAGCGGTGGCTCTCCCGTTGCAGTCGGTTTGTACTCATCGACATCCGGAAGTGTTACCGGCAAGTCCTGTTCGGCGACAAGACGTGGCAGGTCATCCTTGTAATACACGGGGAACGGCTCGCCCCAGTAGCGCTGGCGTCCGAAGATCGCATCGCGCATCCTGTAGTTGACTTTCTTTACACCAATACCACGTTGCTCCACCTGAAGCAAGGCTTTTTCGATCGCCTTGTTCCAGGGAAGACCGTCGAGGTCACCGGAATTGATCATGGTTCCGGATTTCGGATCGAAATTTTCCTTCGTAATATCACTTGTCGGACCTTCCAGTACATCGACGATGGGAAGGTTGAAATGTTTTGCAAAAGCGTAATCCCGTGTGTCGCTTGACGGCACCGCCATTACCGCTCCCGTTCCGTAACCTGCGAGCACGTAATCGGCAATCCACACAGGTATCTTTTCGTTGTTGAATGGATTGATCGCGAACGCTCCGGTGAACGCGCCCGATATGCGTTTCACGTCGCTCATCCGTTCGCGCTCACTTCTGTTTTTTGCCACTTCAACATATTGCTCAACCTCGGCGCGTTGTTCGCCTGTGGTGATCTTTTCAACCAGTTCGTGTTCAGGCGCGAGAACCATGAACGTTACCCCGTAAATGGTGTCAATCCGGGTTGTAAATACGCGGATCTTTTCGGCATGACCTTCAAGCGCGAAGTCAAGCTCACACCCAACGGATTTTCCAATCCAGTTGCGCTGCATTTCTTTCACGGGTTCCGGCCAGTCGATAGTGTCCAGACCTTGCAGCAGACGTTCCGCATACGCCGTGATCCGCATGCTCCATTGCATCATCTTCAGGCGCTCCACCGGGTAGCCTCCCCGTTCAGAAACGCCATCCTTCACTTCGTCGTTGGAGAGCACAGTTCCCAGTGCGGCACACCAGTTCACCATCGTTTCGCTCAGATACGCAATGCGATACCGCTGAAGTATCGCTTCACGCCCTTTGCTGTCAAGCGACTTCCAGTGTTCTGCCGTAAACGACGGCGCGTTTTCATCGCACGATGCATCGATGCCAGCGTTGCCGTTCTTTTCAAAATGTTCAATCAGTCCGGAGACCGGTTCGGCGCGGTCGGTTTTCCGGTTATACCAGCTGTTGAAAAGCTGCATGAAGATCCATTGCGTCCATTTGTAATAGGACGGATCGCACGTTTGCACTTCACGGCTCCAGTCATACGAAAACCCGATCTGCTTGAGCTGTCGCTTATAGGTCTGGATATTTTTCTCGGTAGTGACCGCAGGGTGTTGTCCGGTTTGAATGGCGTACTGTTCCGCCGGCAAACCGAATGCATCGAATCCCATCGGGTGCAGCACATTGAAGCCCTTTATACGTTTGTATCGCGAGACGATATCGGAAGCGATGTATCCAAGCGGGTGCCCCACGTGAAGTCCGGCACCGGATGGGTAAGGAAACATATCAAGCACATAATACTTTGGCCGTGAGCTGTCTGTATTTACCTGGTAGACATTATCAGCGGCCCATTTTT
>CBKWFZ010001000.1:0-1631 GCA_966673785.1 uncultured bacterium | reverse complement strand
GCACTAATGAATTCACCCTATTCGTCTTCCGTTTTAAACTACGGCCGCGAAGTAAGGGCCTGGTCCGTACTAAAATAAAAAAAGGTGCACGAAACATGCACCTTGTTACCGGAGAAGCAGCACCCTTGCGCTCACCTATCCGCTTTAACGACTCGTCTGAATCACAGTAAGAAAAGACGATGCCAACGACCGTTCTGATGATGGCTGGCGACGGTTGCAATGGCTCGCGCCCGCGGAATTCGTTTTAAACTGCGTCCGGCGGTATCGGCTTCTGCTGAACGCATAAACTATGACAGGGGATAATTTTTATTTACCAATCATCGGAATAAATTGACGACAAAAATGGATAACATGAGGCGAGTTGCGTTCGACGGATTCTGGCTTTGGCAGTTTGATCACCTGGCGGCTGAAAAGGAAATCAACCATTTTGTAACCGACCGGTCTTCGGCCAGGACAGAAGCCGGGTTCACATTGAGTTTTTCAAGTCATCCCGACAGGGAATACATCCGGCTGAACCGGCTGAGGCTGGCGAACGCGATAGGTGTCTTGCCGCAACGGCTTTTTCTTCCATCGCAGGTTCATGGTGACCGGATTGTTAACGTAACATCGGAGACAACAACCGCCGAGTTGATGGAAACCGATGCACTGGTAACCACTGAAAAAGGAGTATGTATCGCCGTAATGTCCGCCGACTGCGTCCCGATTCTGCTTTATGATCCGCATAATCGAGTCGTTGCCGCCGTTCATTCCGGGTGGCGTGGAACTGTCCGGAAAATTCTTGCAAAGACTGTGGCATATCTGCAGGATCACTATCAGTCGGAACCGCATCGTATCCTTGCCGGTATCGGACCATCGGTTTGTCAGGATTCATACGAAGTGGGTGGCGAGGTCATCGAACAGGTAGCAGTGAGTTTTCCGGGTGCTTCACATTTGATGATACCAACGGACGCAGACAAGGCCAAGCTGGATCTATGGGAGGCTAACAAAATTCAGCTACTCCATGCCGGCGTCGGGGAGGAGAACATCCGGATAGCCAACCTGTGCACCGTAATTCACAATGAATGGTTCTTTTCCGCGCGAAAAGGAGATAAAGGCAGATTCGCTGCAGGAATCGTGCTGCGTTGAACCTGCCTGAAGCTTTTCTAGTGCGCGTGGCGGTGGCGTTGTTCGGGCATATGCTCACTGGCGTGACTTGTCATAATTGCCGCTCCGATCGCTATGAGGCCTAGTACGAGGTGCGCGACGTAGACCGCATCGCTGAACCCGAACAGCCAAGGTGAAACGGCCAGGAAAATTCCGGCGATAGCGTCCATCGCGAGGTGTGTACGCATCGAAATCTTATGCGAAATACTGAATGGATAATCCGTAAACAAACTGTAGGTGATGATGCCGAGTCCGAGAAGCACAGGTATCCAGGTTTGTGCGCCGCCTGTAGCAAATCCAAACAGCCATGGTGCCCCGACAAGTATCACTCCTTCAAAATAGTCAAGTATTCCGTGAACACGAGGTGATATTATTTTCATAAGTATTTCCATTTTAGTTTCAGGATACCACCTGAATAACAGATACCATGATCGAGCTCTGCCCGCCTGCAAAAACGACGACCCAGGAAGTGCCACTGCTTCCACACT
>CBKWFZ010000999.1:0-1639 GCA_966673785.1 uncultured bacterium | reverse complement strand
AGGCGGGGAAAATGCAGGAACACGTGGTCCAACCCTCTGATACAGTCTACAGTATTGCGCGAAAATACGGCGTCACGATCAAGGAACTGATGGAGTGGAACAAGAAGAAAGACTTCAATCTCTCGGTCGGAGAGAAACTTACCATCCGTCCGAGGTAAGCGAAACAAACCATTTTATTCGATTTCCGGCAATTTATTACGCTGATAGGGTGAAATTGGCCGGCTCACTACCAGATATAACAAAAAAGAATATTTTTGTGATCGGTGCAATCGACTTGAGTAGTTGAACTTACTGAATTTTAATGCAAACTGATACGAAAGCCATAGACCTCGTCATGCTTGTTGACGACAACGATACTGATAACTTTATCAGTAAGCGGATCATTGAGATAACCAAATTTGCAAAACGCGTAGAAGTAAAAGGATCGGGAAAAGCTGCCCTGGACTACCTTAGGGAGAACCAGAACAATGAGGGTAATCTCCCCAGCCTGATCTTTCTGGATATCAATATGCCGATCGTCGATGGTTTCGTATTTCTCTATGAGTTTGAAAAGTTCAACGATCTGGTACGGAACAAATGCAAGGTGATCATCCTTTCGAGTTCCGACAACAAGCGCGACATTGACAAGATCGTGAACAACAACCACGTCATCAAGTTCATCACCAAGCCGCTGACAGAGGTGGCGCTGGATGAAATCAAATTAAATAACCTCTGACTTTTTCCGTCCGTCGCTTTGTTCGATATTCGTCAAAAAACAAACTGTTTTGACGTGAAAAAACACCTTCTATCACTGCTGGCCCTGACGGCACTGCTTCATACTGCGCAGGCACAAATTATCAGGGTTGATTCGCTTTCCCACTGGAAAAAGAAACTCGTTGCCAATCTCAATTTTAACCAGGCTTCCTTTTCATCCAACTGGAAGGCTGGTGGAATCAATTCAATTGGTTTGAATGCCCTCTTTAACTACAAGGCAAACTATGCAAAAGGCAACAGCACATGGGATAACCAGATTGATCTCCTGTATGGATTTGTGAGAAACTCCGGACAGGGATTCAGGAAGAACATCGACAGGATCTACCTCGACACGAAGTATGGTCATAAGCTCAACGATAAATGGAATGTGTTCACATCGCTGAACTTTCTCTCACAGTTTTCGAAAGGATACAACTATACCGAGGACGCGAACGGCGATGAACAGGCGAATCTGATCTCGGATATTTTCGCGCCCGCGTTTATCACATCGGCCTGGGGTCTCGAGTATAAGCCGAATACTTACTTCGCGGTTCGTGTTTCACCCTTTGCGCCGCGTCTAACCATCGTTCAGGATCCGGAACGTTTCATCGAGACCGTTGGCCCCGAGCCTTACGGCGTGGATCCGCCAAACACAACGCGTTGGGAATGGCTTGCTTTTCAATTGATGGCGGATTTTAATAAAGACATCGCCACGAATGTAAACCTCAAATGGCGGTATATGATGTTTGCCAACTATGAAACCCTGGAAGCGAAGACCATTGACCATCGGCTTGACCTGATGTTTTCCGTAAAAGCCGGACGATTTGTGAACATCGGATTAGGGGGCATATTACTCTATGACTTTGACCAGGACGACGACGTTCAGATCAGCCAGGTGTTCTCATTC
>CBKWFZ010000998.1:0-1640 GCA_966673785.1 uncultured bacterium | reverse complement strand
GAGAGGAATGAGCACTTCCCGAGACATGTAAGCATCATAGGGAGTTCGGGTCACATCCATTGTTATCAACTGGCTGATTGTGGTGCCTCCGCCCGAGTACTGAACCCGCGTACCCGCATCGAACATCGATCGGATCGGTTGATTGTTGGCTGGCTTTTCACCGTTTAATATTTGGGTGATAACAGGAATAGGCTCACCTGCCGCGTAACCGCGAAATCCGTGAACGGACGTCCCGGCGGTATGGCTCAACAGATTTCTTACGGAAATAGTCTTTTTCCCCTTTGCCGAGTCGTAAGGAAACTGCCATGTTTCTAAATAGGTGTTGATGTCGGCGTTGAGATCCAGATTACGTTTCCCGAAAAGCATCAGCACACCCAAAGCGTTGACGGATTTGCTGATCGATGCCGCCTGAAAGAGCGTCTCGGCGGTCACCGGAACGTTTGCCTCCCTGTCAGCGAATCCGTATGCCTTTGTCCACTCTACGCGAAAGTTTTTGATCACGGCGATTGACACACCGGGTACGTCATAGTGCTTCATGCGGTCCGCCAGTAAAACCGGATCATCGCTGGTTTTTATTTCTTCGCCGAGGCTTTTTTCAACCAAAGCAATCCGCGATTCAATTTCCGGCGTGTACCTCGATTGCGTCTGACCATTCAAGGATAGCGCGGGTAGCAAGGCGAGAAATAGAATAAGGGGGCGGTGAATCGAAAGGAGGGTGTTCATTCGCGTGATTTGAGGATTGTATTGTCAGACGACCATAAGTTTAAGCTACCGCAACCACCGGGAACAGTCTTGTGCGTTTTCGGTAGAGATGGGCCCAGCCACGATCCGTGAGCTCCACAATAATATCGCGACCCTGATAGTACAATTTTACCAACTCCAGTTTCTCAAGCTCATAAACGATATCCAGCGCGATCGCGTATTCATCGATCCTGCTCTCGAATATCTCCATCAGGTCCCTGGTTCCCCCCGCCGCCGCAAGTCCGCGAACGATTCGCGCCAGCTTTGTTTCAAGGTAGCCTGGATTGATTTCCTCAATGCCCGCAATGGTGATCCGACACGAGACCCGCCTGTCGACCGATACCCATTTCTCGCGAATCCAGTTTCGTTCCGCGAGATAGTCACTCACCGCTGAAGCATCGGCACCGAAACTATCCGTAACCGGATTTATAGAATAAGGAACTATGGGTGCCTTCAGGTATTCCCGGAAAAGGTAACGCAACGTGGACCGGGCTATCTTATCCATAACGGAGTTCATAATAGAACAATGTACGACTTTTACACGAACAACAAAACCACGAACATTTGCAAAATAGAAGTGCCCAACAGAGCACTTCCATTCCTCGGTATGAGTTCAACGGCTAATCCTGTTGGCTTGGTTTATCCGGAGTATTGTGTCTCCGTTTATAGGAGCTCTTCTTTGCGGAAATCCATTGCTCGTACTGGGACTTTGTAAGCACCGACTTCATCTCTTTATCATACTCCGACTTTATCCGTTGGATTTCATTCCTGCGATCTTCACGGGTCATGGCAGTATCTTGCCTTACCCTTACCATCTGTTTACTGAACTTTCTCCTGGCGGCCATCACGTTTTCCTTCTGCTGATCACTAAGATCAAGTTTCGTATTGAGACCGTCTAT
>CBKWFZ010000997.1:0-1645 GCA_966673785.1 uncultured bacterium | reverse complement strand
TTTTCGAACTTAAACACTATAACCCAAATGAACCTAATCTTTTACTAACTCAAAAGTTCCTGTGAAAACATATTGTTCGGCAAGGTTCTGATTCGTAACCGTTCCCGAGACATTGATTGTCGTCGTCGTTTTTTCGCCGTTGAAGACAATTACATTCTGGCTGATCTTTGAAGTGGAAACGCTCTGCTCTATTGAAATGATCGTAAGGTCTCCTGCATCATCGGTATAGCTGAAGTAATCCTCCAGCCGCGATTTGTCAATAACAATATCAAAACTTCCCTCGGTACCGTTGAAATAGAAGGCACCTGCGTTCGTCTTTGTGCCAGTCTTAATCCACTGCGATGGATCTGAAAGATTTTGATCAATAATCGTGTATTCAACGGAAGCGATGTTCCATTTTTCACCGGTGTGAACAAGCCGGGGTTTGGGCGATTCATCTCCATCCTTCGAGCACGATCCAAGCAGAGTCGTTATGCCAAGGAGGAAATACACTGCGAGTCGGTTCGCTGTAGTTTTCATGGAACGAAATTGCACAACGAACAGCGATTGCCCGAAGGCAAGCGCCCGCAAAACTTACATAGCTACTTTCATTGGAAATTTTACCGGTTCGGAAGGCGATTGCTCCAGTTCCAGCGTACATTGGTCCCCAATGACCTGCGTTTGGGTTGGCAGACCAGGCCTGATTTTTTGTCCGGATCAGTCGCCGGTGCCTTCGACAACCGCCAGATTTCCATCAAAAACATACACCATCCCGGGCTCTGTAGAGAATTCCCGAACGCGCTGCCCATGTCTGATGCGACAGGGCTTTCCTTCAAGTGAGACCAGACGGATGCGATCTAACTCGCCACGGCTCCACGAAACATCAAGCTCGAACCCACCGCGCGCACGCAACCCGCGTATGCTGCCATCACGCCACACGGCCGGGAGCGCCGGAAGCACTTCAATTTCCCCTGCATGACTCTGCAGCAACATCTCGGCAATTCCCGCCGTTGCGCCAAAGTTTCCGTCGATCTGGAACGGCGGATGATTATCAAAAAGATTGGGAAGTGTTGATTTCGTCAAAAGCGCCCTCAGGTTCTCATAACACGCCTCCCCGTCCTTGAGCCTTGCGAAAAAGTTAATGATCCATGCGCGGCTCCAGCCGGTGTGCCCTCCTCCGTGCGAAAGCCTGTACGCGATGGTCTTGCGCGCGGCATTGATGAGCGCTGAATCGTTGCGCATAGTGATCTCGTTGCCGGGGTACAATCCGTAAAGATGCGAGATATGACGATGACCGGGTTCCGGTTCGTGAAACTCCTCCGTCCATTCCATGATTCGTCCATCGCGGCCAATGCTTGTGGGCGCGAGCTGGTCGAGGGCCCGCGCGATGCGGCGTCGGAGTGACGCATCGGCATCGAGAATTCCGGCAGCCGCGAGCGTATTCCTGAACAACTCACGAATGATCATGTGATCCATCGTCGGACCCATCACCATTGTCGCGACGCCGCCATCGGGTGTCCTGAACGTATTCTCCGGAGATATCGATGGCCCGGATACGAGATTGTTTGTTCGTGGGTTTTCTGTAAGCCATTCAAGGCAAAAAACCGCGGCCTCTTTCATTACCGGGTATGCTCTTTCTTTCAGGAAGACTTCATCGGAGCTGAAT
>CBKWFZ010000996.1:0-1655 GCA_966673785.1 uncultured bacterium | reverse complement strand
AACGTGATTTCGGCCGATCCGAGTTACCTCTCTCTCGTCAAAACAGCGACGTCGATCGGCGCCACGTGGAAGAATATTCCGCTGACGCCGGATTTCGCGCATGACCTCGACGCCATGGAGAAGGCGATCGACTCCGATACCAGACTTGTTTACATCTGCAATCCCAACAATCCAACCGGTACACTTACTCCGATCGATAAGATCAAGGCATTCTGCCGGAAGGTGAACAACCGCGTGCCCGTATTTATTGATGAAGCCTATCTGGAACTTATGGATGACCCTGAAAGCAATTCGGCGGTGACGATGATCTCCGAAGGCTATGATGTGATCATTGCGCGTACCTTTTCCAAGATACATGGAATGGCCGGGCTTCGGATGGGCTATATGGTTGCGAAGCCTGAGCGCATCAAATCCATAAAAGAACTCGTGCGTACTGAAATGGGTATCTGCGTCACTTCTCTGTCCGGTGCTATGGCGAGTTTGAAAGATGTCGAGTTTCAGTCCTACACACGAACGCACAATAAGGAGGGGCGTGACTACGTATTTGACGCCCTGCAGAAAATGGAGATGAAGCCTATTCCGTCACACACGAGTTTTATCCTTTTTCCAATAGCCATGCCGGTAAAGGAACTGTTATCAAAGATGTTTGAGAAGGGAGTCGGTATCAGGGGTTATGAGATCAATGGCAAGCCGTATGCACGAGTCAGTATGGGAACGATGGATGAACTGAAGTTATTCACATCCTCGCTTCAGTCAATTGTGAGCTGATCGCAACATAAGTGACAACGCCGGCTCTGTGGGAGTTGCGGAGCCGGTATTTTTTTTCAATTGATCCAATTTACTTATATGAATCCAGCTTTAACCAAAACAATATCGCTTCTGCTGATCATCGGGATAGGCATGCTGTTCCGGAACAAGATCCGGAACAAGGACCAGCGGGAGGGGATTAAAACGATCATTCTAAGTCTTGCATTGCCGGCCACGATTTTTATCGCGCTGCTGCAGATCGATTTCAGTATGGACATGGTGCTTGTTCCGGTACTTGTGTTCTTTTTCAATGTCACGTTATTCATACTTGTCGACAGACTGCCGCTCCAGGTTCTGTTTAATATCCCTGACGACCGGTATCGAACCCTTGTCATGCTTATTCCTTCGCTGGCACCGGGCCTGTCCTGTCTCCCTTTTATTATGGAGTACAGCGGTCAGGAGCCCCTTGCCATGGCGGCGCTCGGTGATGTTGGCAACAAGATCTTTGTTCTCGCGATATCGTATGTCATCGCGATGAAGTGGTTTTACAGAAATAATCAACAGGTTGTACCCACTGGTAAATCGCGGCTAAAGAATCTGCTTTTCACCATGATCAACGAACCGGTGAATTTGGTGATCGTGGTGGCGATCGTGATGCTTGGTTTTGGGCTAAACTACGGCAGCTTTCCCGAGGCAATTTCGCTCAGCATAGACCGGATCAGCCTCATGATGACACCGCTCGTACTTTTATTTATCGGATTTTCCGTACGGCTGACGCTGGAGCAGGTGAAAACGATCTTCTCGTTTCTTTGCTTCAGGTCCGGTATCGCTTTCTTTCTTAGTGCGCTGCTTTTGGCGGTACTGCCGGTAACAAACCCCGCGATGATGCTTCTGATCATTGTTTTTCC
>CBKWFZ010000995.1:0-1657 GCA_966673785.1 uncultured bacterium | reverse complement strand
TCAGTCGTTGACGCTGAATACCACGCTGATCCGGGAGAAAAAAACCGAATTCGTTCCGGTGTACATACAATCGGTTCCCGCGACAAGCCACAATTCACCCTTACTGTTTGTCGTGGCAAGAATCGGTTGATTTGTGCTTGCATTTCCCTTGGTAACGGTAACGAATTCCTGACTTGAAGGAGCGAGCCCGCCGATATCACCGAACGATTGAAGGTTTTCTCCAGACGTGTAATCCTGGCCCTTGTCGATATTCAACAGGTAATAGCCATTTTCGATCACCTTTTTGGGCTCGAGTTCGCTGGCTCCGGCTTTGAGGACCAGTGCCTGCCCGGTGACGGAATTGGTGGCCAGCGATATATCGAACACGATAGAATAATTGGTGTCAGGCCTCAATCCCGAGATCTTCTTCTTCAGGAACATGAAAATGTCCCCATTAAGATTTTCACATGTCAATAGGACTGCCGGCCTGCCCGAGCCGGGCAGCGTTGACAGGGAGGCACTCCACTTGTAAACAGAATCGGACTCCGGGGTCTCTCCCAGTGGGTATTCGGTAAATTCGGCCGTCCAGTCATCCAGGCCCTGCGCAAAATCGAAATCACGGATAAAGATCTCAAACGAATCGTCAGCGCCTTCGGAACAAGACGCAAAAACAAATAAAAGAACGACGGGTATCAGCTTCCAGAAACGCATAAATTCCACTTCTGCCCGATAGACACGCGGTGGCCATCGAAAGTTGTAACGGGATTTTTTCTCGTTCTCCATCTGTTACACTTCAGAATAAAAAATCCGCACTTCCGTCTTAATTGTAAACCCAAGCGGTGAAAGATTCGTAGGAAAGAACAAACCCCTGAGGCGATGCATGATTTTACAAAAGGTTTTCCCTTCCCCTCCAAGCTCAGCCTGAAGCTGCTGATCGAATACTGGGAAAAACAAATCCGTCAAAACAATGCTTTGGGCTTTACCAGGGGAGTCCTTGAATATATAGAAAATGCGCCGGAGTTAAAAGAGCCGATCGAGGATGAAGCCATTGTCGAGAAGCACAGGCCATTTATCAACTATCTGATGTCGGCAGTCGTTCCGGCAGCAAGCGAATCCAAAGATCTGGTCGCGGCAATTTATCCTTTCACATTCAAGCCACTATACCTCACGCAGGCATTCGAAAAGACTGTAGATATATCAAAGATCGAGGAAAGGGCGAAAGCAAACCTCCCGGGCGCAAGCATTGCGCTTGGCAAGGCAATTAAGGGCTGCCTTATGGTGCTTGAAAAGTTTTATCAGGTAGGTTCGTTTTCCGACCGACCTGTATTGTTCTCGTGGCAGGATGAAAAAACAGGACTTGAAAAAGTTTACAAGGTTGAGATAAACCATCAGTTCTGTGAAATTATACCGAAGGCCGAGGTGCCCCCTATTGACCGTCAGGTGATCAAGTTTCTGATGGAGAAAACATACGATCTTGACCTTTGGTTTCAGTACATACATCCGCAGAACTATGAATTTCATGGATTCATTGTGCTGCGACTGGTTGACGTGACTGAGCAGGAAATGCTTTCCGCGATTAAGTATGACCTCCTTGAAAAGAATGCCGTAGTGCGGCCCGAAACATTTGCTGCAATTCAGCACAAGCTGCGTTCCCTCTTTGGAATCACAGACATGCGGC
>CBKWFZ010000994.1:0-1660 GCA_966673785.1 uncultured bacterium | reverse complement strand
TATCTTATCAAATCCCAGCTTGAAGTCCTTCACGGATCCATCGAAGTCGAATCCCAACCCGGAAAGGGCTCGTGTTTTCGTGTGGTTCTCCCGTTAGAGGTCGAGGAACTCCTGATCAAAGCATCGCTTCCTAGTTAATTGTTACCGATCCTACAGGCGTATTTTCACCACAGTGGTCTTTTAAAAAGATGGTGTATTGACATCCGATCGTTGCGATCGAATTGGGAATTGTAAAGGAAACGGCCGTCGCTCCGGGGGTGATGCCAAACTCCTGCGCCGTTCCGCAGCCCTCTGAATTTTTTGGAGACAGTATACCCGCCACGAAGGTCATATATGCGCCTTCAAACTTCCACACAACGGTTTCACCTGAAGATTTGGAGACGGACGTTTTACAATCAACACACGTGAAGACCGGCTGACGAACTTTTGCGATGTAAAGCTCCCGGTTTGCCTCATGTGGCTTTCCATCAATAAACATCTTGAAGTTTACCTTCCGCGCATTCGAATAATCATCCAATGCCATAGGGCAGGAGTAGTCGCTGAATTCTGCCGGTGGCAGTATAAAGGCGGGACCGGTATCAAGACCAATAGTTCGGACCTTGAAGGGGACTGTTTTTCCATCGACAGACAGCCGGAGTTTGTCGTACCACGGTGATTCCTTAAGATGATGGCCCAGGATCCCGGCCGTTAGCATGACGGAATCTCCGAGGGTATGGTAGTTCGGATCACCAAAGCCGCCGTAGTGATACCTGAACTTCCCGATGTACGGCAAGCCTGTGAACTTAATTCCGGTAAGCTTACCTGTTTTTCCTTTTACAGTTACCTCGATATCAGCAGTTGACGGACCGCATGCGGGTTCCCCGAAGCTGTTGTAGGTAAATGGAACGCGTACCTCGAGTTTGGTCGCGGTGGCTGAAACGATTTCAAGGTCACCGCCATCGCTGGTGTAATCAAGATCACATATGCCGGGAGCGACCTTAGTAAATTTGACCACGTTTTCAGATTTGGTTGTGCTGAACCCTTCGCCTGTGATCGTAACGGTCTCTCCCCAGAACGTCCACATCGTTGCGTCTGTAAGCGTCAATGTTCCGCCGGTGATCGGACCAGGGCCGGGTCCGGGGTTGGGTGAAGGGTCGGGATCGGCGCTGTCGGAGCATGCCGCCAGGATTATGAACAGTGCCATGCCAGGCTTTCGGAAAATGAACCTCAGATACCTCATATTCTTATCGGTTTTTGCTGATCAAGGTAAAAGCGCTGCATACGGCGCGGCTATCGATTTCCTATCACATCCTGTTGTTTTCGTAACACGCAGGCGCGATTCGCGTATTTTCGGCGCGTGCAGGACAAAGTCAGGCCGGAATTGTATCTTTAGGAAGACCCTGCTCCATGACACGCGCCTTGTTTCGTTTCCTTGCGCTTTGTATCCTGATCTTCCCGGGAAGTCTGCGAGCCCAGGAGAACGTTCCTGCCACAATTGAACGACTCCACGAGCGGGCGGAATCTATCGCTGCAACCAATTGGAACGGCGCCATCGCGGCCGAAGACTCGGCAATAGATCTCGCCCGGCAGAGTCGTAATCCCGAATGGCTTGTGCGCGCCCTGACAGATGCGGGAAATCTTTACCGTCTGCAAAACGATTTGAATACGTCCTGCCGGTTCT
>CBKWFZ010000993.1:0-1663 GCA_966673785.1 uncultured bacterium | reverse complement strand
CAATTGATAGCGGGATACGCACAGAAAGTGCCTTTCCTTGAGGTTGTTGCTTTATGTGAAAACGCGCTGGAAGCGACGGATCTGTTGCAACATGAAAAAATCGACCTGCTGTTCCTTGATGTGAATATGCCGGAACTCAGCGGCATAAACTTCATCAAAACATTAAAACAGAAACCAGAGATCATAATAACTACCGCCTATTCTGATCATGCCCTGGAGGGCTATCAACTGGATGTTATCGAATACCTGCTGAAACCCATATACTTTGAAAGATTCCTGCAGGCCGTAAACAAAGCGCGCGAACACGTCGAACTTAAGCTGAAAGCATCCCAATCCGACAAATCGGGTTTGTCCTCAACAACACTTGATGGAAACTGCATCTTTATCAAGACAGGTCAGCAACAAATAACAAAAGTTAACCTCTCCGAAATCGTATACATAGAAAGCCTGCATGAATACGTGCGGATTCATCTTGCTCACGAAAGCTACACCATTTATCATTCTTTGAAAGGGCTTCTCGACCTTCTCCCGGAAGATCAATTCATACAGATCCACAGGTCATACATCATCAACTTCAATCGTATTACCGTCATTGAAGGAAACACCGTCAAGTTAGGGAAGACCGAACTAAGTATTGGAAAAATATTCCGGGAAGAGTTTCTGGACCGTATTAAATCGGCAAGCATCGGCGTGTCTTCCTCGAAGCAAGGGCCGGACCGTCGGGACGGACCTGACCAACAATAACAGTTATATTCCAGTCGACTCTCTTTCGCGCAACACCGAGGGAAACGTAATCCTTTCCTGTTGCCGCTCAGTCTTTTTCGAAAGCGCTTTAAAAACCAATGTCGCGGCCGCCTTGCCCATCTCAAACGCAGGTTGTTCAATGGTACTTAACGATGGCGCCAGCAATTCGGCAATCTGCAAATTGGAAAACGCAATGACCTTCAGATCTCGGGGTATCGCGATCGCGAGTTCACGGGAAGTCCTGTAAACCTGTATCGCCAGCTTCTCCACAGACGCGACAATTCCATCAACACGTTTTTCCCGGCACAGCACATGCGAAATCAATAAACTGCATTCCCGTTCATCCTCGGTACAGGGTAGAAAATACCTGTCGTTCCACGGTACACCATGATCACTCAAGGCGGCCTTGAATCCGGCCTTTCGAACATCCGTTATGGACAAGTCGCCATAAGGTGCGACCATAACAATTTCTTTACAGCCTCTCGAAATCAAATGGGCGGTGGCCTTGTAAGCCGAACCAAAGTCATCCGTAATCACTTTGCTCGCTTCCACCTCTTCACACACGCGGTCAAAAAAGACCAACGGCATTTCCCTCGCAAGCACTTTGTGAATGTTCGTATTCTTGTTCATCCCACCGGCAACTGATATCAAGACCGCGTCCACGCGTCCGCCGCGAAGTTCCTTCAGAATGGCTTCTTCGCGCTCACTGTTTTCATGGGTGAGGTACACCATTACATGGTAGCCTTTTGTTTGGGCGACAGCATCGATACCATTAATGGCATTGGAGAAAAAGGTATCGGCAACTTCGGGCAAGACGACGGCAATATTTTTTGTGGTGCGATGCGTCAGACTGCCCGCGTACGGATTAGGAATATAATTAACCTTTCGCGCATATTCCAGGACGATGCGTTTCGTTTCC
>CBKWFZ010000992.1:0-1665 GCA_966673785.1 uncultured bacterium | reverse complement strand
TAGATATCGTGCGTGAGCGATTTAAAATCGAAAGTGGTGGTCTCGACTACGACGAGGCGCAGGATGTGCTGATACCGGCGTTTATCGCTGCCTACACCGGCAAAGACGCCTCATCCGTATCACTTAGCCCATTCCCTAAAAATCCTGTTCCGAACTGGCGCGTTGATTACACCGGTCTTTCAAAAGTTCCGTTGTTCAAAGACCTCTTCCAGTCCGTTACCATATCGCATGCCTATCAAAGTATGTACGCGGTAAGTAACTACAGCAGTTCCGGCGACTTC
Source organism: uncultured bacterium (assembly GCA_966673785.1). GTDB lineage: Bacteria > Bacteroidota > Bacteroidia > Cytophagales > Cyclobacteriaceae > Ohtaekwangia. Next base: position 1,384 of record CBKWFZ010000992.1, on the reverse strand, counting down.
TTTAAGAACGCGGACGCTGATCGCAGCAAATTAAATATGGATCGACGTGTCGAGGACTATAATCGCCGCTATTTTGGAGAAGTGGGCGAAGACGGAAGACTGATCCCGGTTTACGTAATCAGTTCGGTGGTGCTGTCGGAACAGTTCAATCCGCTTATAGGTGTGAACGTGCGTACGAAGGGTCGTGTTACTGCAAATCTCCAGTACAAGACGAAGCGCGATCTGGCCCTCACCGTTAGTAACGCCCAGATTACAGAACTCAACAGCAAAGACGTATCATTCGAACTTGGCTTTACCAAGAACAACATGAAGCTTCCGTTTAAGTCTCAGGGACGCACGATCGTTCTGAAGAATGACGTGACGTTCAGATTAAACACAACCATTGGGAACACGAAGACGATTCAACGGAAGATTGAAGAGGACGATCAGATCACGAATGGAAACATCAACTTTCAGCTTCGCCCGAACATCAGCTACACGGTGAATCAGAAACTGATGTTGCAGATGTATTTCGAGCGCAACATCAACGAACCGCTGATCAGTATTTCGTCCAGAAGGGCGACGACAAAGTTTGGAATCCAGGTTCGCTTCAGTCTTGCGCAATAAAATTTCTCTCACTCGACGATCCCCCATCGAAAATTCGCCTGAACCCTTCAAATTCGGGATTAATGCCGGACGATTGCTTTTTTGTTACCATAACAATATTTCAGTTATTTTTGGACACTCAATTTCTTAACGATCAGATCCATGAACATTCCCGAAGGATTAAAGTACACCAAAGACCATGAATGGGTGAAAATTGACGGCGCTACGGCCACTGTAGGCATCACGGATTTCGCACAAGGCGAGCTTGGCGACATCGTTTACGTGGACATCACAACGGTGGGGCAGGAAATAGCCGAGCATGAAATCTTTGGAACCGTAGAGGCTGTTAAAACGGTCTCGGACCTTTACATGCCGGTTGCCGGAAAAGTACTCGAAGTCAACCCTGCACTTGACAAGAACCCCGAAAAAGTAAATGAAGATCCGTATGGCGACGGCTGGATGATAAAAGTGGAGCTATCCGGAGACGGTTCCGGCCTCATGACGGCCGAACAGTACAAGGAACTTATCGGCAAGTAAAAACCTTATTTACCGTGACGAGGTTATCCAACTAACGCAATCTGCATGATCGAACTTCCTGTCATCTCTCCTGAGGAACGGAAGCGCAAGCCAAACTGGCTTCGCGTCAAGCTTCCGGTAGGTCCTGAATACGCTAAAGTTCGCCGGCTGGTCGACGATCATAAATTGCATACCATTTGTGAGAGCGGGAATTGTCCAAACATGGGCGAATGCTGGGGCGCGGGAACGGCGACGTTCATGATCCTGGGGAACGTGTGCACAC
>CBKWFZ010000991.1:0-1669 GCA_966673785.1 uncultured bacterium | reverse complement strand
ACCCTCTGATGCAATCAGCCCAACCGCTGACATTGCCGTAGTACTGATTTGTAAAAAAAAGATGGCCCGTTTCCGGGCCTCTTGATTTGAATTACGGTAAGAATCTATTCGCTCCTTTCATCCCTGTCACCGGCTGCGTTGTCAGCGGGAGCACTTGTTCCGCTCGCCGCTGTCCCGCTTTCGTTCTCCGTTCCGTATCCGCTTCCAGGAGATCCAAATGAACCTGTGTTCCGGTCGCTGCCCTCAACGTCGCCTTCCATTTCCTGGTACTCTGACGATTCGTAGGTCGAATCGGAAGGTGTCTCTCTTGCGTCAGCCTCGCTTCTCGTATTGTCCGGCTCCCGCGACTGTGTACACGAGAAAAAAGTAAGTCCGGCTACAGCCGTCAATATTGTTATATACTTTTTCATTTTATGCTCAATTAGTTTTTACAACAACGCGATAAAAGGATGCCACGCTTACGCGAACGTAAATTGCGGGTCAGTTGAAACACGAAGACCGCAACTGTGGCGGCGTATCAACACATAGCTATAAGGTTGTCCGATTCACGGCAGCAGATGAACAGGCGCGACGGATTCGTGAAAGGACGGATCGTTTATCGCGGGTACGATGCTAACCAAATAAAATTTCGGCCTCGGATCGGACCTGTCGGGCAGCGAAGACTTCATATAATATTGGAAAAACAGCGTTTTTACGGCGAATTCAGCCCTTTTTTATCCGAATGTTAAGTTTTTGAAAGCGTGTTTAATTTCAGGTTAACGTTCGTATTTTTAATACCCCTATCCTGAAAAAATATGAAAACTGTTAACAAGAAAGACATTCGTGCTACCGTTGAAAGCGCGCTTACGCAAGTAGTAACCGGATCTCTTGAAATCGAAAAGCCGTCAAAAAAAACAAGCAAGCTGATCCATAAGACGAGTAAAAAGATCAGCAAGGAGTTAAAATCAGAACTCAAGAAGCAACTCAAGAAAATGATCAAAGCAGGGAAACCTGTTGCCCCAAAAGCAGACCGGAAAAATCACACCGCCGCCTGATTTTTAAATCTGACATCGTAAGTTCATAACTCCCGGGGTTTCGATACCATGAGGGAATCAATAATCCTGTCGTCAAGATCGTAGACGTGCAGCGAAACCGCATTCCGGCTCACACGAAACCGGGCAATGTGATGTACTTTGATCACCGTGTCCATCTTGGGCTCATCGGATGACGCCTCCGACTCGAGGCCTCCACCTCCACCACCAACTACCAGGTAGGTGACGTCCTGAGATCCGTAGCGCATTGTACGGCGTTCATAATCGTGCGTATGTCCTGAAACAATAAAATCGATTTTGTGTTTCCCGATGAGCGGCTCGAGGAGACGGCGTAAGATCATCTCACCGTGATATCCGTGCCAACCTTGCGAATATGGAGGCTGATGCACCAATATAAATCGCCAGGTGGCGTTCTTCCAGCTTTCCTTTTCCAACTCATCGAGAAGCCAGCGGTACTGTGATGATTGCGTTGGAATACCGATGGGAAACCGCTCGTTGGGGTCCAGCGCAATAAAGGCGGCGTTGCCATATTGCCAGCTAAAGTGGTTTTTCGGATACTGTGTGTACTTAAAAAAATTCTTCGGAATCAATTCATCGTAAAAACCATCATAGTCGTGGTTTCCTGGAACGAGGAAGGT
>CBKWFZ010000990.1:0-1670 GCA_966673785.1 uncultured bacterium | reverse complement strand
CAGATGCGGGTCCGCGATGTTTATTTCGGACATCAGTTGCTGCTTTCCGAACGCGCGCGTGTGGAGATCCAGGTGAAGGTCGTCCTCATGGGGCGGTATTCGGCGGATGTGACCGTTTATCAGAAAGACACGACCTCCGGTACATGGACCGCCCTCGCTAGTGGAAAAGCCGACATCTTCGAAACGCCGCAGGTATCTGAAACGAACCGCATCTTTGAAGAACTCGAATATCAGGGACCGGCTTACACCGAAGGTATAAACTATTATAACCTTCTTCGCTCAATTGGATTCGATTTTGGAAAACACTTCAATCATCTGACCGGCCTGGACAAGGTAGACCGCGACAACACGAACCGGATACTGTTTTCAATAAAGCCCGACGATCACGTGATCCGCGTTGCTGATCGATATCGCATACACCCTGCGTTGCTCAGCGCTTTCTTTCAACCAATTCTGGGTCAGTTGATGAACATCCTGGAGGAAGGTACGCAAATGAAGGTGGAGCTGAACCGCATGGCCGACTTTACATTCGAGGGTGATGTTAATTATCATCACGAGATCCGTGGACTGATGGTCATGCACGAGATGCAGAAGGCGACCGATGTGTCCGGGGCCTGGAGGTTCCGGACTGACATCATCATTGCGAATTATGATAACAGTCCGGTGATGACCATCCGCGGACTTGAAGGCTCGGCGCGCAGAATGGCGATGTCTGCAACGGTGGGGCAGAAGGGTGGCGCTCTGACGGGTATCGACACATTCAAGGCAGCCAGGACCGACCAGGAACGACTGAGCGCCCTTCATGAGATGATCAGCCGTCACGTTGCGGGTATCGTAAAAATGCCCGTCGCAAAAATAAAACCGACCATGACATTCAAGGGCATGGGTCTTGATTCGCTGATGGCGGTGCAATTGAGAAATCACCTCGAAAAAGATTTCCACGTTAAGGTTCCGGTGGGCATGTTCTGGGCGCATCCCACGATCCGCGACTATTCAGAATACCTGCTTGGCCTCCTTGCCGGAACAAGTGCGGCGCTTTCGAAACCGGTTCATATTCGTAATCAAACCAGGTGGTTTACGATTACACAACCGCGTCCGACTGCGATGCTCAGGTTATTTTGCTTTCACGATGCGGGAGGAAGTGCTTCGTTATTCGAAGGGTGGGACGAAAACTTCGACCATGACCTGATTGAAATTGTAAAGGTGGAGCTACCCGGCCGCGGCCAGCGCCTCAGCGAACCTGCGTACACCGACACCACGGAGTTGCTGGGCGATCTTGTACCTGCGATCCTCCCGTTACTGGATAAGCCATACTTGTTCCTGGGACACAGCATGGGTGGTCTGGTGGCTTTCGAGATCATGCATGAAGTGCGGAAGGCCGGGAACGCGCTGCCGGAAATGTTGTTCATTTCCTCGACATCCGGACTAAATGCGTACGAGAAAACGCAGGTTGACTATACCGTATCCGACGACGAGCTTGTAACGCTTTATCCGCATCTCGATCTGTCAGTGATCGGTGACCGCGAGTTGCAGCAGATGCTCATCGCCATACTTCGTGCCGATCTGCAACTGTTGCACAGCCACCGGTACCGGTTTGAAGTGCCCTTTAATGTGCCCATCATTGCTATTCACGGAGAGGACGACCAACGTGTGAATCGCTATCAGATTGA
>CBKWFZ010000989.1:0-1672 GCA_966673785.1 uncultured bacterium | reverse complement strand
CCTGAAAAAATCTGCGTATCCTTTTTGAGCAAGTAAAAGATGGAGGCTTTCCGGAGTTGTGATCAGAATTTCCGGCGGCTTTTCCTTCTGGCGCGCACGCTCCTTTACGGATGTGTCGCCCGAACGCACACCAACCTTCCAGGATAGCTTGAGGTCATCCACAAGACGTTGCGCCGAATATTCAATTTCCTTGGACAGCGCACGGATGGGTGTTATCCAGATTGCACGCAGTCCGTTGTTCTTTGCTTTCCGGTAGTCGGCACGCTCGCGCATAAATTCCAGCACCACCGGCATTAACAGGGAATAGGTTTTGCCACTTCCTGTTGGCGCGTTGACGATACCACTTTGTCCGGACAGGTAGGCCTTCCATGCCTCCATCTGGAATGGAAATGGTGTCCAGCCGTTTGAGGCAAACCAGTCTTCTCCTGCTTTCAGTACTTCTTTCAATGGTGACGGGTCTTAATACAATCCGGTTCGGGAATATCCAGAAATCACAGCATTCCACCTGCGTCGAAAAGATTTTTGTTTCAGAATTTTCGGCTATTTGCATCTTTTGGCAAAAACATTCCGGCCGCCGTTGTGTTTATGGAATTGACAAAGCGAGTTTTACATTAAATTAGGGTACGATGGGAAAGTATTCCATAAAAGAACTGGAACAGCTAAGCGGGATAAAGGCACATACTATCCGCATCTGGGAAAAACGTCATCGCCTCATCGATCCCGCCCGAACGCCCACCAATATCCGTTTTTACTCCGACGAGGACCTGAAAAAAATCATCAACGTATCGCTGCTCAATAATAACGGCGTAAAAATCTCCAAGATCGCGGACATGACCAACGACCAGCTCAATCAAAAGGTGCTGGAACTTAGTGAAACGCGGAACGATGCAGCCATTCATATCGATCAGCTGGTGGTCGCCATGATTGATATGGAGGAGGAAGGCTTTGAAAAGATCCTGAATACGTTGATCCTTCGTTACGGCTTTGAAAGAACGATTACCGATGTGGTCTATCCGTTCCTGGAAAAGATTGGCATTCTCTGGCAGACGCAGAACATTACGCCGGCACATGAGCATTTTATGTCGAACCTCATCAGGCAAAAGCTGATTGTCGCTATAGACGGGTTGCCCATACCGTCAAAGGCTTCGAAGAAGGTTTTGCTTTTTCTACCCGAAGGGGAACTCCATGAACTCGCTTTACTTTTCTTCCACTACCTTATCAGAAAGGCGTCTTTCAGGACGTATTATCTCGGTCAGAATGTGCCACATGAGGATCTGGTGAGCGTGTTTCGCGTACACAACCCTGATTACCTGGTCTCATCAATAACGACGTCTACGACAACTTCGGTCGAATCCTATTTCGAACGCCTTACGCATGATTTCCCTGAGTCGCCGATTCTTATTTCGGGTCAGCAAGTCCAAAAATTCAACGGCTCGAAAGTGGCAAACATCCAGACATTCCGCCGTGCCGACGAAATCCTCCAATTCCTCAGCGCCTGAGCGCTTCCCCAGGCTTAAAGCAAGTCCAAACTAATTAACAGTTGATCAGCACGTTACCGGGCGAGGGTCTGCCGGCATAACTTTTTTGTTTATTGTTTTTAGAAATTTATTAAACAAAATATTGGAATTATCCGTTTCAACATTAAATTTGTTTAACTTTTACTAATAACAAC
>CBKWFZ010000988.1:0-1673 GCA_966673785.1 uncultured bacterium | reverse complement strand
TATGATATTCGCCACGAAATTCTCTCAGCGGATCGTCCCGGTCCAGCTGTCTTGCGAAGCGGAGGGAGTTCTCATACTTTATTGCTCTCATGAACCGTTTTTCTAAAATAAACTAAGCTGGCGCATCAGCGAACCCTCATGATGCAATAACCATTGTTTGTTCTCAAGTCCCCCGGCATAGCCCGTGAGGTCGCCGTTCTTCCCGATAACACGATGACAGGGGATAATAATGGCAATAGGATTGACGCTGTTGGCAACGCCAACGGCGCGTATCGATCTGACGTCGCCAAGCCGAACCGCCAGTTCTTCATAGGAGATCGTTGTTCCAAACGGAATCGTCAGAAGTTCGTTCCAAACGCGTTTCTGAAAGTCGGTCCCGTCGGCACGGAGCTCCACGTTGAAGAACTTCCTTCCTTTTGTGAAATATTCATCAAGTTCTTCGACGCATTGTTCAATCACGGCAGTCCTGACTTCTTCACCGCGTTCTTCCCTGTTGAATAGCACGTGCGTGACGGCAGTATCCGATGAAAGGATCATCAGTTCACCGACCGGAGAAACATAGTATCCTCTTCCCCGCATGGCTTACACAAATCTCGGATCGGCCTCCATCACAGTGCCGCATTTCTTACAGGTGCGAAGTTCTTTTGAGCCATAAAATTCGCGGAACCTCGGCAGGAAGTCCTTTTCAATGTTGTCCAGGTGAAACCTGTACTCGTGGAGTTTGTTATTGCATTTCTCACAGAACCACATCAGCCCATCCTCAACCTCCTGCTCAGGGCGTTTTGTTTCGATAACCAGTCCGATGGTGTTGGCAGGTCGCTCCGGACGGTGCGGAACACGCGCGGGCAGCAAAAACATTTCACCCTCGCGCACCGGTATATCGACAGGTTTGCCTTCTTCCTGGATGCAGACGTTAATGTCACCTTCAAGCTGATAGAACAATTCCTCGGTTTCATTGTAGTGAAAATCCTTCCGCGCATTGGGTCCACCGACGATCATTACAATGTAGTCGCCGGCATCGGCGTACAGATTCTTGTTTCCTACCGGCGGCTTCAGAATATCGCGGTTGTCGTCGATCCACTGCTTCAGATTAAATGGTCTTCGGATGGCCATGGCTTTGCTGTTGATTGAAAGAAAAAACGCGGCCTCTGTTTGCCGGGTCGCTGTCGTCAAAACTAATAGATTGCGACTATATTTACATACTCAGTTTATTTTATGGAGTTAAATCTGACCGGAAAACACGCCATCGTCTGCGGCAGCACCCAGGGAATTGGAAAGGCGGCAGCAATGGAACTTGCCATGCTCGGAGCAAGGATAACGCTGGTTTCAAGAAACGAACAAAAGCTCACCGACACCGTGCGGGAATTGCATACCCAACCGGGTGTGCAACACGGTTTTTTCGTCGCCGATTTTAGTAAGCCTGAAACGTGGCGCGGGCGGTTGGTTGATTTTGTCAGAGACAATGCGGCCGACATTCTGGTTAACAACAGCGGTGGCCCTCCGCCCGGTCCCGCAGTTGATGCGGAGCCCGATGCTTATGTGCAGGCATTCACGGCTCACCTCATTGCAAACCAGATTTTGCTGCAGGCGGTCGTTCCACAGATGAAAGCCCAACGCTGGGGGCGAATTGTGAACGTAATATCAACGTCGGTCAAGATGCCGATCCGCGGGCT
>CBKWFZ010000987.1:0-1675 GCA_966673785.1 uncultured bacterium | reverse complement strand
CAGGAAGTGTCACGCGACTATGCTGTGATTGATTTTGACCAGCTCGAAATGGGAAGCGGATTTCACATCACGGTGACCGAAGGAAACACATTTCTGGTTCGCGTAAAGGGAGACCGGCGGAATATTCACGACCTTGATGTGTATAAAGAGGGTACTACGCTTCGCATTGAATACGATGAGCATGCAAATCGTAGGCACGACACCTACATAACCATCCAGATGCCGGTACTCAAAGGGTTTAATTTCTCCGGGGGAAGCGTCTCTGTTGTGGATGGATTTGAGAGCGACGACGTTCTTAACTGTTACGTGTCCGGAGGCTCGCTGGCGCAGCTGAATGCCGGTTACCGGAAAGTGAATCTGGTTCTTTCAGGCGGCTCAAAACTCCGGATGCATGGTCTCGGTGACGAACTCGAAGGCGAAATTTCAGGCGCGTCCGTATTGAGTGCTTTTGATTTTCCGGTGAGCACGGCGGTGTTGAATTTTTCCGGCGCGAGCAGTGGCAAGATTACTGTAGCGGATCATCTGATCGTTACGGCGTCCGGGGCAAGTACAGTACTTTATCGCGGCAACCCGACTATAGAGCAGCATGTGTCCGGTGAGAGTTCGGTGATCTCCGATTAACGAATCCCGATTTCAGAATGCCAGGTCGCGAAAACCGCGACCTTTTTTTTGTTTTTGGGAAACCTTTTTCCGGCAGACGCCGTACAGCCTTCATACCGCTTATTATTGATTACCATGAAACTGATTGTCTGACTTCCGCTTCAACGGAAACCTTTTTCTGACCACTCCGGTCCTGTTTGTCTTTTTTACACTACAATCATCGTTTCATTATGCTGTTTTTTAGGAAGTTGGGAAAACTATTTGCCCTTGTTTGGCGTGGCATCAAGGGCGACCACGGTGAATTTACCACCGGAAGTATCAACCAGGCTATAATTTTGCTTTCAGTTCCCATGATCGTGGAGATGGGAATGGAGTCCATCTTTGCAGTCGTCGACGTCTACTTCGTCAGCCGTCTTAATGACAATGGCGCGTTGGCTGCCGTCGGATTGACGGAGTCCGTGCTTACGTTAATCTATTCGCTTGCGTTCGGTTTGAGTATGGGTGCCACTGCGCTCGTAGCCCGCCGGGTCGGAGAGAAGGATGGAAAAGGCGCTGAGGAAGCCGCTGTTCAGGGTCTTTACCTTGGACTGATTGTTTCGCTGGTGCTCACTGTTGCGGGTCTTTTTTATGCCGGCGACATACTTCGATTTATGGGTGCCACCGATGACGTGATCGAACGCAACGGTGCGTATACCCGAATTATGTTTGGTGGAAACATAACCATCATCATGCTGTTCATGATCAATGCTATTTTCCGTGGGGCGGGCGATGCATCGCTGGCCATGAAAGCGCTCCTGATTGCGAACACGTTGAACATCATTCTGGATCCGCTGCTTATCATGGGACTCGGACCTGTTCCGGCGTTTGGCGTGAAAGGTGCAGCGATCGCAACGAATATCGGCCGGGGTGTGGGCGTGGCTTATCAGATCTACCACCTCGTAAAAGGCTCTAGTGTGGTGAAGCTGCATCTCAGCCACCTCCGCGTGAAGGTCGGAATTATCCTTACGATGATCCGTGTTTCGGCGGGTGGTATAGGGCAGATGCTTATCGGATCGGCAAGCTGGATCTTTCTGCT
>CBKWFZ010000986.1:0-1678 GCA_966673785.1 uncultured bacterium | reverse complement strand
AACGATCACGCGAATAAACGGATTTGATGAAGACTACAAACTTCCGGCGATCGGGGAGGACATCGACCTGACCTGGAGATTCGAAGGGCTCGGAATTCCCCTGTTTTCATTGAGAAATCTCGCCGTCCAGTATCACTTGTACCACAAGGAAAACTGGACCGATCAATCGGAGAATCAAAAGCTGATGGATGAAAAGCGGGCCAGGGATCAATACGTTTGCGCGAATGGACTGACAAGAATGCAATGAAGCGCGAGACACTACTTAACCTCTTCCTGTTCGGATTGTGTGTGATCGGATTTCTTTCCCCGCTGCGAAACTACATTGCACACTTGTTCCTGGCGTTCAGTGGCTTTTTCTGGCTCCTCACTTTTCGACGGGACCGGCTCCGGCATGACCGCATGACCTGGCAAACATTCCTGATTTTTATTTCGCTCTATCTTATTCAGGTTGTCGGTCTCGCGTATTCGGATAATCTCGCGTATGGCATCTTTATGCTGGACACGAAGCTGCCTTTGGCCGCACTCCCGATCATGGTTCTGCTGAGCCCGATCACGAACAAGGATATTCAACTTATCATGCGTGTTTTCATGGCCGGTGCGTTGATCGCGTGTGTGATATGTCAAATACAAGCAATCAGAACCCTCATAGAGCTCGACGAACCCTGGCACTACCTGCTCACACATTTCAGATACCAAAATCAGAATTTTACCCAGGCAATTCCAATTCATCCTGCCTATCTGAGCTTCGCCCTCGCCATCTCGACGTTCCAGATTGCGGAAGTAGAAGTACCGAAAGCTCGGAGCAGAACGTTTTGGTTTATTTTGATTGGTGTGTTCACCTATTTCCAGCTGATTCTCATGTCGCGGGCTGCTTTTGCTGCATTTGGTGCCGCGCTTGTATTCTATGTGCTCTATCGCACAATTTACAAACAACGCCGGGTTCTGGCCGGCGCCGTTGTGCTCGGACTTTTTTGCAGCGCGGTGGTGACATTTCTTTTGTTTACGCCCGAGTTCCGAAACAGAATGGTGGATACCATGATCAATATGGATGAAAGACTCCATGATGTAAACGATCCGACGTCGACGGGAATGCACGCCAAGCAATGGTATTGTGCATGGAACAGTATAGCGGGCAAAGACCTGATCTGGGGACTTGGTACGGGCGACGAGGTCGACGCCCTTACGAAATGCTACGTTGAAAGAGGATACACAACGTTGGCTGAAATGAAACTCGACGCTCACAACGAGTACCTGAGCAGTTTACTGCGACATGGATGGTTGGGTGTTGCACTTCTGGTCTTTAGTTTTGGCTATGCTGCGTGGCTCGGGTTCAAGGCCAATAGCCTGGTTTATGTTACCTTTATCATAATGGCAGCGATTCAGGCAATCGGCGCATCAATACTCTATGGCCAGACGGCCCTGATCATTTTTGCCTTCTGCAACTCGCTGTTTGCAAAGGGAGCTCTTGAGTCATTGAAGCAGTCGGAAAAAGTATATCTTCAACGATGAGCATCACCTTTGGCGTTATCCTTCCCCATACGCGCATTTTTGGCGGAGTAAAGCGGTTTCTTGAAATTGGAAATCTGTTAATCCTCAGGGGGCATCGGTTCATTGTGTTTACGCCGGAAGGAAAAGCGCCGGACTGGTTCCCCTTCACCGGTGATGTCAAAGAACTGGA
>CBKWFZ010000985.1:0-1680 GCA_966673785.1 uncultured bacterium | reverse complement strand
TTCCCTCGCGGTCGGGAAACCTCTCGTGGAATTGAACCTGCCGAAGAGCGCCCTGATCGTTCTTATTCACCGCGACGGCAAATATCTCACGCCGCGTGGCGACACGGTCATCGAAGCCGGCGATCACCTGCTCGTAATGGGTGATAATAAAAGTACGATTGAAAAGGTGTCGCAGTCGTTTGAGCCGGGTTCGCTTCCCGCCTAGTTGATCCGGTGCGGCACGGATATCGGGCAGATCTACGCGCCCTGCACTACGGTCAACCGTCGTGCAACAACAAGTGATACGATACTGAAAAAGACGGCGACCACACCGACAATTTCATAATTCACCAGCGCATTGACGTCGCCACCGAACCGCGAAGGAGCTTCGGTGACAATAACTCCGGCGAGAAAGGAAGCAATTCCGGATGTGAGCTGCTGTACCGAGGAACGAATGCTCATGTAGCTTCCGCGCATTTCCGGTTCGATGACTGCGGTCTCCATCGTCGTTGAAGGAACCATCCTTCCGTTGCTGAATATAAAAAACACTGCGGTAATGAACAGAGCCAGCCACAACGGCACCGGCTGTAGGTTGGTGATCACAAGGATCGGAATAATCACGAGCGATCCAAAGATTGTAAATATCTTCAGGCGGCCATGTTTGTCGGCCATCTTGCCCACCCAGGGGGAAAACAACAGCGTGCACATCCCACCAACGAGGTAGATATACGTTAGCTGGGCATTGGTGAACCCTACGTTGGCAACCATGTACGTCGCCACAAACGGAATTATCGTGAAGTGCCCGAGCATCAGCAGCGACGTAAACGTCAGGCCAAGCTGCGTGTTGCGGGTCGAAAAAATTCTGGCAACGACTTCCATCGGCGTTCGTGTCTGGATCTTCTCGAGATGTCCTTTGAGTACCGGGATAAACAGCACCATCAGGATGAAGACGATTACGCCCAGACCGCCCAGGAAAAGAAATGGGGCGTGCCATGAAGTCTTGCTGGCAATGAAGAGACCAAATGGAACGCCTACGACTGACGCGACGCCGAATGACGCCATAACCACGCCGATTCCTTTTGCGCGCCGCTCAAGCGGAACCGCGTCGCTGACGATGGACAGGATCAACGCCCCGAGTATACCGCCGAAGGCACCGGTAAGGGAACGGGTGGCAAGCAGGACCACATACGATGGTGCAAAAGCACAGGCAAGCGTGCCGACTGTAAATCCTGCATAGATCACCAGCAAGCTGATCTTCCGGTCGTACCGGTCGATAAAGAAAGCGCCGAATAGTCCTGCTACCGCAGCCGTTATCGAATATGATGCCACGAGCAGACTGAATTGCCGGGCTTCAATGTTCAGTAACCCCTGAAGCTGCGGGCCCAGGGGCATGATGATCATAAAATCAACGATATGCGTAAACATTGCCGCTGCGAGTGTCAGCAGCAGGAGGCGTTCATTCTTCATTACCTGAAAATGTGGGCATCTTTACCGGTGTCGGAAATCGTGAAAAAGTATTGTACAAACGGCGTCACAGAAGCGGATCGATTACCTTGAGCACGTTCTCGGCGACGATCCTGTGACCTTCGACGTTGGGATGAATTCCATCCGGTTGATTCAGTTTTTCAACTCCGGCCACGTCCTCCAACAGGAAGGGGATAAGGGTCGCGTTGTTCTTTTTGGCAAGTCTTGGAAAAAGTG
>CBKWFZ010000984.1:0-1682 GCA_966673785.1 uncultured bacterium | reverse complement strand
CAATACAGCAACTTCCGCCGACTGTCACCATTGTGACCATTTCACACCGGCTTCCTTTTCTCCAGTTTTGTTCTCGGGTCTACCGGATTTCCAACGGAACGTTACAACAAGTCACGGTTTAGAAAGACAAGGTTCTCGCCGTGGACAGACATCCGAAAATTCAGCGGTGCCAATGCTGCAAATAAAGCGTTGGAGCAACCTTGTCGAATCTCATCGTGCACCTCAATGATCAGACATTTTGTTTTCCGCAACCAGACGTCGGCGCCCTCGGAAAATAATTCCGCTTCGCTGCCCTCAATATCGATCTTGAGAATATCGACCGTGGTCATTTCGAATTGGTCCATAATCTTGTTGACGGTGTATGCCGGGACCTCCCCAGCAGCCGACGCGTCAACGGCGAATCCGGCCGCACCCAGTCCCGGATCAGTAACATCAAGCAACTCTTCTCTTGGCCAGAGAGCTGAGCGAAGACACGCAACATTCGGTAAGGCTGATGTGTTCTTCTTCAGCAATTGATAATTGCCCGCTTCAGGTTCAAGTGCTACAATCCTGGCGTCGGGAAACCTTTTGGCGAAAAAGACACAAGCGAGCCCGATATTAGCTCCGGCGTCAATTATGGTCGCCGGCGCGAAAGGGTATGGAAGGTCATAACAACGATTGAAAAAAAGTTGCTTGAAGATAGCAATGTCGGTAGTGCCGGGGCGCAGCTGAAAGCTGTTCCTGTATTCTGGGAGTCGGACTGCCTGGAGACGCGAAAACTTGAATTTCCAGAAAAGAGTTACGCCAGAATAAAATCCAAAAAAATGGATAAATCGGTATAGTTCTTTCATGTAATTTGCTGGTTAATGATCAGAAATCTCACTGGCCTACGCTTTTACCTTGCACTTTGGGTGGTGCTTTACCATGTCAGGGATGCGATCGCTATTGATGTCGTCAGTTCTGTCATCAATTTTGGATTCGTTGGCGTCGACGCCTTTTTCGTACTTTCTGGTTTTATTCTCACGCATGTTTATCGATCGACATTTTTTGAAAGCAATGAAGTTCCGAGGAAGGAGTTATTCCATTTCCTGAAAAAGCGGTTTGCAAGAATCTATCCATTGCATTTGGTGACACTGGTCGGTGCCATCGTTTTCTTAAATATACTAACGATCACAACAGGTTCGACAACACCCTTGCGATGGGATCATGTAATTCCTCAAATTCTGCTTGTTCACGCATGGGGCGGACTTGACGCGATAAGCTGGAACTTCCCCTCCTGGTCTATCTCTGCGGAGTGGTTTGCATACCTGTTTGTATTTCCGCTTGCTGCATTAATATTCCGGAGAGGAGCGTTCCGGAGCCTTCTTCTGGTCACCACCTTGACAATCGCTGTACATATAGTTGTGACGTACTACTTTTTTCAGAACGACATTGGTCTGCAACTGCAGCATGGGATTGTCAGGATTATTCCGGAGTTTCTTCTAGGTGTGATAACATGCCTTTTATTGAGAGGTTATGGCAGGAATGATCGCACGCTTATCTTCGCCGCGCTGGTGATTCTAAGTAGTATGGCGGTATTGTTCGGCAACTATCAATACCTTTTTGTACTCGCACTTCCGCTCGGGCTTGCCGTTCTTGAAGGGGGATCCTCAGTGGTGAACTCTCTGTTTGGGTCACGTCCAATTGTCTATCTCGGTGAGATT
>CBKWFZ010000983.1:0-1687 GCA_966673785.1 uncultured bacterium | reverse complement strand
AATGGGGTACGAATGTCTCGACGCCCGAAAGGAAGACAAGATCAGCGGTCCCCTGGGAACGGTGTTTTATAAAGATAGCTATGATATCATCGAAGACGCGATCCTTGCAGCCAGACAGGCCCGGGAGATGTTATCGGCGAAGTCGGTCGAACCGGGAAAATATGACATGGTGCTCGAACCGAATCACCTTGGGCTGACCATCCACGAATCAATCGGACACCCGTTGGAGCTTGATCGGGTTTTGGGCTATGAGGCGAATTATGCCGGAACCAGCTTTGCCACGCTCGATAAGTGGAAGGGCGGCGGTTTCAAATACGGCAGCAGCATTATCAACATCGTCGCTGACAAGACGCAGCCAAATTCTCTTGGCGCAGCGGGATACGATGACGAAGGCGTAAAGTGCAGGGAGTGGGACCTTATTAAAGATGGTGTGCTTGTTAACTATCAGGCTATCCGCGATCAGGTGCATATCCTCGGACAAAATGAATCGCATGGATGCTGCTATGCGCAAAACTGGAGTGATGTTCAGTTTCAGCGTATGCCTAACGTATCGCTGAAACCGGGCAAAGAATCGTATTCGGCCGATGACATGATACGGGATGTAGAAAAGGGTATCTTCATCGCCGGCAGAGGATCATACAGTATAGACCAGCAACGCTACAACTTTCAGTTCGGGGGAACTGTGTTTTTTGAAATCAAAAACGGTCAGATCACCGGCTTGCTGAACGATGTCGCGTATCAATCGAATACGCAGGAGTTCTGGAACAGCTGCGTCAGGATCTGTGATGAAAGAGATTACCGGCTTTTCGGGTCATTCTTTGACGGAAAGGGTCAGCCTTCTCAGGTAAGCGCGGTTTCACACGGCAGTTCAACTGCCCGTTTTAACGGTATCAACGTAATCAATACGGGACGAACAATCTGACATTATGAAAAGACGACATTTTATACAGCTTGCAGGTTTGAGCGCAGGAGCAATGGCGCTTCCGGTCGCATCTTTTGCAAAGCCCGTGGACGCAGCGCGACTGCTCGATCCGGGAATCGATGCAAGTCAGAAAAAGAAACTCGCGGACATTGGTTTGAATGCAGCGCGCGGCAAGGGCGCCACGTATGCTGATGTCAGGCTGGGGCGATATCTCAATCAGTTTGTCATCACCCGCGAGGACAAGGTTCAAAACGTCGTTAATACCGAATCTTTCGGGTGTGGTATCCGCGTTATCGCCAACGGAACCTGGGGCTTCGCTTCGACGAACGACGTCACGCCTGAGGGAATCGCTAAAGCCGCGGCTCAGGCTGTCGCGATCGCCAAAGCAAATGCCCGCGTTCAAAAAGAGCCCGTAAATCTGGTTCCGGTGCAGTCGCATGGCGAACAGACTTACAAGACGCCGATTGTAAAGAACGCTTTTGAAGTTCCGATCAAGGACAAGGTGGACCTTCTTCTGAATGCCAACGCGGCTGCTCTCGCTAAAGGAGCCAATTACATTAACTCGGTTCTCTTCCTGGTCAATGAGCAGAAATATTTTGCTTCGACGGAAGGGTCATACATCGACCAGGACATTCACCGCACATGGCCGAACTTTTCCGTAACCGTCGTGGATATGAAATCAGGTCAGTTCAAGGAACGGTCCGCATTCAGCGCACCCGTTGGCATGGGCTACGAATATCTTGACGGACGCGCCGCGGACAAGAT
>CBKWFZ010000982.1:0-1714 GCA_966673785.1 uncultured bacterium | reverse complement strand
CAAGAAACAGCAGTTCATACAACGCAAGGGGATGGCGCGAGATCCCGTCGCCGAGGTCCATTCCGGCAACAAAGGTGGTTTCAACACCATACGTAAATTCGTTGGTTCCCGCGAGAAAGCACCCGATCCGGCCAATGAAGATGCCGGCGATTAGCGGTAGCGTGAACAGGTCACCGGAGGATTGCTTTTCACCAATAAGTTGCTTCGCCGTTTCCACGCCGAGCAATCCGCCGAAGAGCCCACCCATGATCGTCTTTACATTGTACAATTCCAGTAGTGAAATATTTGTCGTCGGGTTTTCCAAAAAGCCCATCATACGCGAACCCAAAAATGCGCCAATGGCAGCCCCGAGAATGATCGATAACCGGTTCGGGCCGCTGATGGGGTCAACCGATCGTTTTCTGAGGTGTAGGTAATAACGATAAGCGATGAGAAAAGCCGCGAACTCAAGAATAAGATGGACGTTCAGCCGAACACCCAAAAACGACGGTTCGAATGGAATGGTAATGGATTCAAACATGGGTCAACTCAAAGATAACATAGTTGTCCGTACAATATGGTTTCGCCCTCATGCGGATCATCCGGTTGGCACCAAAGGAATTTCAGCATAAATTTCCCATATTGATCCAGTTTAATTCAGATGATCAAAAGTCCGTTCCCGGTTGAATACTCGGTCGCCTCTTCGGCGGCATTGCAGCAACATCTCAGCCTCACGTATGAGTTACCCTCGGGCTCGAAGGTATCATTTCTTTACCAGGGTCTCCACGACACATATCTGATCAGCAACGGTTCAATCCATTTAATCCTCCGCATCTATAGGGCTGCATGGAAATCTCTCGAAAACGTTAAGGCTGAGCTGGACGTATTGCTGGCGCTCAAACAAGGCGGGGTGGATGTCTCCGTTCCATACAAGGACAGGGAAGGCTGTTACGTTCAGGAGTTTCATCTGCCGGAAGGAGTACGCTATGGCGTGATCTTTATGTACGCGCCTGGCGTCAGACTCAGCCATCTCACGGCCGGGAGCGCCCGCATGTACGGTCAGAAACTGGCTTCTCTTCATCTGGTTTCGGCAGGCATGACGCACGAAGGGCTCCAACGCAGTTACTACCTGGAAAATGTATTTGACAGCGCGATGGAAAGCCTCTCTTCCGTAATGCCTGACCGGCGGATGATAGAAATGCTCCGCCTCATGTACCTCCGCATGGACGAAGTGCTTGATAGCTATGATCGTGAACAACTCAGGACCGGAGTTTGTCATGGTGATGCGCACTTTGAGAACGCGCACTTCAAAATGGAGAGCGGTCGCGTCACCTTCTTCGATTTCGATTTCACCGGCAACGGATATCTGATGTACGATATTGGCAGCTTCTGCCATTATGAACGCGCGAATGAAGCCAATATTAACGCCTTCCTTCTTGGGTATGACAAGGTAGTCGCGCTCAGTGAGGCGGAACGCAAGCTCATTCCGTTCTTCAGCGTGCTAATGCGGATCTTCCATCTCGGCGCCCGCGTACGCAACGCGGATGGTAACAAAAATCCGTTGTGGCCAAAAGCAGAAGTCGAGTCGGGACTGAAGGAAATCGAAGCCGCGATAAAAGCGTTGGATAAAATGACCGAATAGACCTGCGCTACGTTTTCCCGCGGATGCTTTTGCCGAACGCGTGCCAGTCGAACCCGGTCTCTACCCGCCGGTGTTTCAGCGCGGGTACCTGTG
>CBKWFZ010000981.1:0-1716 GCA_966673785.1 uncultured bacterium | reverse complement strand
AAGTCAGGAACCGCAGAAGACCTTGCCAACGATCCACAGGTTCGCAAGGTTTATCTCGGCCAGAACTTCGAGCTCCGAAGAGCACGTGTAAACCCTGTCACCCCAACCCCGCCCCGGGAAGTCTGATCGACTCCGTATAAGATGGTATAACAAAAAGTCGATTTGTGTAGTTACTTTTGAGCGTAAGGATTTTCGCATGGGGCTGATTAATTCAATATTGACGTGGGTGATGAAGAAGCGCATTCATCAGATTGAGCTGTTCATCAAGTATCCGCATGACGTTCAGCAGGAGCTTTTTAAGAACCTGATTCAAACCGCGCGCCAGACCCGGTTTGGTCAGCAATATGACTTTTCCACCATAACCTCATATGAGCAGTACCGTGACCGGGTTCCCGTGCACAGCTACGAGACCATCTTTCCCTACATCGAACGCCTCATGCGTGGTGAGCAAAATATTCTCTGGCCGACGGAAATAAAATGGTTTTCGAAATCTTCCGGAACCACAAACGCGCACAGCAAATTCATCCCCGTCTCAACGGAAGCTCTACACGACTGCCACTTCAAGGGAGGCAAAGACCTTCTTTCTATTTACGTGAACAACTTCCCGGAAACGACGATATTTGACGGCAAGGGACTTGCCGTCGGCGGTAGTCACCAACAGAACGACTACGACCCGTCGGCTACAAGTTATTATGGGGACGTCTCGGCTGTTATCATGCAAAACCTTCCGGTGTGGGCTCAATTCATCCGCACTCCCAGTCTCGAAACGGCACTCCTGAGTAATTGGGAAGAAAAGATAGAAAAGCTCGCCCGGGAAACCGCGCGCGAAAATGTGACGAACATAGCGGGTGTTCCTACGTGGACTATTCTGTTGATCCAAAAGATCGTCGAACTCGAAAAGAAACAACATATTCTTGAAGTGTGGCCTGATCTGCAGGTGTTTTTTCATGGGGCAGTGTCGTTCACGCCGTACCGCACGTTGTTCCGTTCCTTAATTCCCTCATCGGAAATGGTTTACTGGGAAACCTATAACGCCAGCGAAGGATTCTTCGGAATTCAGGATCGGCGTGACTCTGAAGATATGCTGCTGATGCTTGACTACGGTATTTACTATGAGTTCATCCCTTTCGATGAGATGGACAGCGAGCACCCGCGTGCGATAGGCCTCGATCAGGTGCAGCTGAACACAAACTATGCAATGGTAATTTCTACCAATGCGGGTTTGTGGCGTTACAATATCGGCGACACGATCAAGTTCACATCACTGTCGCCGTACCGGATCCGAATCTCCGGGAGAACGAAACATTTCATGAACGCATTCGGTGAAGAGGTGATTGTAGAAAATGCAGAAATTGCCGTTACGAAAGCCTGCGAATTAACGGGCGCAGTCATCGATAACTTCACAGCTGCACCGGTCTATATCGAACAAGGAGTAAAAGGCCGGCATCAATGGATCATCGAATTTACAACGGAGCCTGCCCGCCTGCAGGATTTTGTTGCGGAACTTGATAAGACACTTCGTCGTGTGAACTCTGACTACGACGCAAAAAGGAACCATGATCTTGCATTGCTCGCTCCGGATGTCGTCGTGGTAAAGCCAGGTACCTTTTACAGCTGGATGAAAAAACGCGGAAAACTGGGCGGGCAAAATAAGGTTCCCAGGCTGGCCAACAACCGGGAGTACATTGACGATATCCTCGCAATGGTCAGGACATA
>CBKWFZ010000980.1:0-1717 GCA_966673785.1 uncultured bacterium | reverse complement strand
GCCAAAGTATTCGGTCTGGATCAGTCAACTGCGGAATCAGGTCCATAGCACGGCCCGTCCGCACAAGGTCGAACCAGCGATGCCCCTCAAAAGCCAGTTCCAGGAACCTTTCATTCTCTATAGCTAGCCTGACCTCTTGCTGCGTAGTCGCGTCAGTAACTGGGATACCTGCGCGCTCGCGGATTTGGTTTAGAAATGGGATTGCCTCATCCGTCCGACCCAACTCATTCAAACACTCCGCACGCATCAGAATCACATCTGCCAGTCGGAGAATGACGACATTACTCGCCTGTGGCCCCCTTGCCGCCTGCGTTGGTGGTGTTGTCTCGTATTTGCGCGTATAATCTCGGTTATTGTGAAAGGCAAGGCTTATCGGAATCCGGAGGTCTTCAGGATGCTCGTTGAAAAGGTCGATGATCTTTTGTTCCGGTACAACTCTGGGGGTATTGCCCGTGTACGGAATCGTTTCCCGTTCGAGCCCATGGCTTTCGATAGAAGCGTTTGGCCGATATGAAATCTCGAAAATGGTCTCGGTAGTGTTTTGTTTACCTGCCGTAAAAATATCGGCAAAGTTTACACCTGCTACAAGCGCATACTGGGGATCGCTCATCACTTCCTCAGTCTTTGTCAAGGCGAGTTCATAGTCGCCGGGCGCATTGCGATAAAGATAAACTTTTGCCAACAGAGCCCTAGCGGCACCCCGGGAGGCCCTCGCGCGGTTTGTTGACGTTGCATCCATTAGTTCCTCTGCCTGAAGCAAATCATCGATGATCTGATCGAAGACAACCGGGACCTCATCACGGGTAACATTAAAATCCTGGTTTGGTGATTTGCTGGTCTCGGTAATGAGCGGAATTTTGCCGTACAGTCTGGTGAGGTAAAAAAAACTCAACCCACGAAGGAAATATGCTTCTCCTATGATCTGGCCCTTGTTGAGGGCGGGATCATCGATTGCAGGAACATTTTCGATAACATCATTCGCGGCATGAATAGCGAAATACATTTCACGCCACATGTCCCCGACATTACCCTGTCCGGTTTGAGCCGTGAAGCTCTCGTGCCGGGTAAAATTTCCGCCACTTACCACCCGCATGCCATCACCCATTCCTTCCGGAATCGCAATAAAGTTTTGTGTGACGGGATTCTGGATCCAATTATATACACTCATTAGTCCAGCCTCGGCATCTCCGGCGTTCTGGTAGAAGTTGTCTGATAAGATATCACTAACTGGTTCCACCTCAAGTACGTCGCAGGAGGAAACTATCAAAGTAGCGACGACCGTTACAAGTGCTATGATCTTTTTCATTTGATGTCATTTTAGTTAATTAGAAACTAAGGTTTACTCCGCCCAAAAGTACTCTCGGTTGTGGTTGCGTCAGGTAGTCTACCCCAAGCGTCGGTGTTCCGGTTCCCACATTCTGGTTCTCCGGATCAAATCCTGAGTAGTTGGTCAGCGTGATTAGGTTCTGCCCTGAAACGTACAGTCTTGCTGCTGACAGCCCGGTCTTTTTAAGCCAATCTGACGGAAGGTTGTAACCAAGGGTAATATTCCTGAACCGAATGAACGACCCATCTTCAATGTAGCGGGAAGAAGCATCGGTCGGAGAAGCGCCACTGACTGACGTCGATCCATAGAGAGCCTTCGGCACAGAAGTGACATCCCCCTGTTGTTTCCACCTTTTCAACACCTCAGTAGACTGGTTGAAGTCATCGGCCA
>CBKWFZ010000979.1:0-1717 GCA_966673785.1 uncultured bacterium | reverse complement strand
AAATAAATCCTTTCCAGGCTTTTCATTTCTATTATTGACTTCAATGAACGATCCGTCACCCGTGTGCCAACAAGATTGAGGTATCTTAATTTCGATAAATCTTTTAAGGGAGCGATACCGTCATCGGTGACGCCGGTATTTTCAATACTCAACCGCATAAGATTTCTCAATTGTCCTATGTAAGCAAGACCCTCGTTGGTCAACGCTGTGTTTCCCGCGTTAAGCCAAATTATCTGATCTTGCAACGGCAACAGAAACTGCGTATTCTCATCGTCAAAAAAAGGCGCGGTTACGCAGTTGACGGAAACAAAAGGAAGGTCAGCAGAAATTCGTGACACGTGAACCCCAATCGCCTCCAGGTTCTTGATCGCTTCAGGGTCAGGCTCCGACACGCTATCCGCCGGAATCATAAAATCAGACGACGCCGGATTTCTGTAGGACGCAAGCATTGAAGCGATCCGCTCAGGCTGCACTACTTCTTCAACCTTCCTATCCGGAGAAGCGCCTCCCTCTCGGATCCACCATCCGATCAGCGTGATTTCATCGTCGGTTAGTTGAGGCTTTCCATCCGGAGGCATCTTCTTCTTGTCTCCGTCCGAAAGCAGCAGCCTTCGGTATAACTCGCTTTTCGACTCGTCGCCAGGCACGACAGGGGCTCCGTTTTTACCCCCCGCCATGATGCGACTGTAATCGTCAAGACGCAGACCACCTTTCTGTTTTCGCGTACTGTGGCAACCATAGCATTTTTGTTCCAGCACAGGAGCGATCAGGTCACTAAATACCACAGCCTGGTCTATGTTCCCGATCGGTTCACGGGAAACAACAATTGATTCAGCGTCCATGCCGAGGGCGGTATTCAGAGCGTCCGTAAAATACGTTGCGCCGTGGGTAAGCGATCCCCCAAAGTGCCCGGTCAGGACAAGTAACACCAGTGTAATCACTCCTCCCGCAACTTTGCCGGTTGACCGGATGCGGCGTCTTAAAAAATAAAAAGCGACGGCTCCCATAGCAAGGCCCACGCCTGCCCACTGATGCCTTGTCAGCATGTCATCATCGTATCCGCCCTCCTCAGCAAGCGCAAAGCCGGCAATGCATGACGCCACCGCAGCGAGCGCTCCGATTGCCCAGAGTAGTGACCCGGTTTCTCCCAGGTAACGAAACCTCTTGAATACTGCCAGTCCTTCAAATGATGCCGCCAAGCAAGTATCCCGATAGGGAGATGCACGACAACCGGGTGGAATCTTCCCACAACCAATATCCAATCTCCGATATCAAGCAAAATACCTGTCATCCAACTTTGTAGCGCTCCTTCAACAGTTTCATCATGTGAACATTAATCTCCCATTGATCCGCAACGGGTTGCCTGGTGTAAGGAAGGACCGGCATATATCCCGAGGGCCCGAATTCCGTGGTGACCGTCAGCTGTTCACGCTTCGATGCATGAAGGTAAACGACTTTGTCCCACCACTTCAGGTGAGCTTCCACGGTTTCGGTCCATTCAGGCGCACGCGGATCATTGACCTGTGGCCCCTCCGGAAATCCAATCCTTGAATGAATATGCTTAGTCCTATGCAGCGCGAGTTCTACAACTGCCTCCTGATCGGCCAGCAACGACTCATGCACATTACACCAATGCGAGATATCCAGGGTGATTTTCAAATCGGGTTGTTCGTCGAAGAATTGTTTGGAAATATGGGCCGCGAACAACGCCTTCCCT
>CBKWFZ010000978.1:0-1732 GCA_966673785.1 uncultured bacterium | reverse complement strand
AGTTAGCCATAAAACGGGCGGCTGATGTAACTTCCCGTCCGAAATCCGTTTACAAGTCAGTGAATTCACGCGACGTCGTATACATTTGCGTCTTCCACTGACGGAAAACCATCAATTCATGCCGGATATCATTCAGCTATTACCCGATTCCATCGCAAACCAGATTGCTGCCGGAGAAGTCGTGCAACGTCCGGCGTCGGCAGTCAAGGAACTGATCGAGAACTCGATTGATGCCGGTGCCTCATCGATTAAGCTAATTGTGAGAGAGGCGGGTAAGGCATTGATACAGGTAATTGATGACGGTCAGGGGATGTCGGAAACGGATGCACGAATGAGTCTTGAGCGCCATGCTACGTCCAAGATCCGGAAGGCTGAAGATCTTTTTACGCTACACACGATGGGCTTCCGCGGTGAGGCCCTTGCTTCGATTGCTGCCGTAGCGCAACTTGAAATGAAGACGCGCATGCCCGGCGAAGAACTCGGCACGCTCATCCTTGTGGAAGGTTCTGAAGTAAAGAGACAGGAGCCGATCGCGTGTGAGCCAGGGACAAGTATTTGTGTTCGCAACCTTTTTTACAACATTCCGGCGCGCCGGAATTTTCTTAAGTCGAACCCGGTAGAATTACGCCATATCGTTGATGAATTCCAGCGCCTTGCGATCGCCCATCCCGACAAGGCATTCTCGATGATTCAGACAGATGAATTGATACATGATCTGCCGCCAGGTAAGCTCAGTCAGCGGATCATCAACCTTTTCGGGAAGGGCTACCAGCAGCAGCTGGCACCATGCCAGGAGGAAACTGACCTGGTAAAGGTGCACGGTTACGTCGGCAAGCCGGACTTTGCCCGCAAGACCCGCGGGGAGCAGTTCCTTTTTGTGAATAAACGGTTCATCAGGAGCAATTACCTGCATCATGCGATCATGAACGCGTTTGAGGGGTTGCTCACGGAGAACAGTTTCCCATTCTATGTCCTTTTTATAGAAATTGATCCGCGCCATATTGACGTCAATGTGCACCCGACAAAAACGGAGATCAAGTTCGATGACGAACGTGCGGTATATGCAGTAATGCGTTCAGCCGTGCGACAGGCAATCGGTGCGCATAACCTCAGCCCGGCACTTGATTTCAACGCCGACGTAAATCTTATTTCCAAACTAAATGCCTCCGCCGGGCAGACTAAGGAGGCCTATTTCGACGAACGTTTCAGCACTGCCCTGCACCGGTCGAACCAGGACAACTGGGAAAAAATGTTTGAGGGTCTTGAGAACTCAAAGCTTGTACAGCAACAGCCTGAGCCCCAGACCTTACGTTTTGAGAGCGCGCTCAACCGACCGGAAGAGGAAGAGACTCCGGTGTTTCAGATTCACAACCGATATATAGTCAAGCAGGTGCGGGCCGGATTAATGTTGATAGACCAGCAGGCGGCACATGAAAGGATTTTGTTTGAAAAGATAAGCGACCAGTTAAGAAATAAGACAGGCCAGAGCCAGCAGAGCCTTTTTCCCCAAACCGTTTCGTTCTCGGCAGCCGATTTCGCCCTGGTTCTTGAAATGCAACCGGAGATCGAAGCCCTCGGATTTCGCTTTGAAGTATTTGGGCAGAATTCCTTGCTGATTAATGGCATACCTGCATATGTTCAGTCAGGTGACGCGCGTGCACTTTTCGAGGGCCTTTTAGAACAATTTAAGATCAACCAGGCGGAACTGTCGTTGCCCCTGAAGGAAAACCTG
>CBKWFZ010000977.1:0-1733 GCA_966673785.1 uncultured bacterium | reverse complement strand
CGCGGCCGCTGGGGCGAGCAACAGCTCAGGAACGTGCTGGGTTGTTTCCTTTTTTCTGATGAAGACGTGTACAAGAAAATAAAGGTGCTTTCAGGCGGTGAAAAGTCACGCGTGGCCCTTGCCAAAACACTGATCTCCGAGGCAAACTTTCTTCTCCTTGACGAACCGACAAACCACCTGGACTTTATTTCGGAGAATATCCTGATTCAGGCTCTGCAACAGTACAAAGGGAGCTTTGTGGTTGTTTCGCACAACCGTCACTTTGTAAGTCAGGTGGCGAACAAGATATGGTACATCGAAGACAAACAGATCAAGGAATATCCGGGAACATACGATGAGTATGAGTACTGGAAAAAGAAAAACGAGGCGAACGTGATCAAAGAAGAACCGCCCAAGATGGCGCGCAAGGATCAGTCTTCCGCCCCTCCGCCACCGGACCCAACGAGCGAGAAAAAGAAGGAACTCGGAAAACGTATCCGTGACATCGAGGAAAAAATACTGACTATCGAATCACAAAAAACCGGCATTGAGCATGAGATGATCAAGCCGGAGGTGCTCGCGGACTTCAATCAGATCAAGAAGCTTCAGTTCGAGTTGAACAAAGTAAACAAGGAACTGGAGCGTTTAACCCGGCAATGGGAAGAACTCGTATCGGAAATCGATGGGCTTTCGTAATCGAGAACTTTAGTGCCAACCGAAGCCGATGGCGGCGCTGAAACGCTGCAGTGTTTGTCTGACCTCGGTCTCGGGAAACCAGTATCCGTTAGTGTTCGCAATTCTATACTGATTTTTTTGCCATTTATATCCGGCTGAAATGTAAAGCCTGTGGCGTCCCGTGGACATACGCAGGCCAACCATCGGATTGATCATCACTCCGCCTTTTACATCCGTGAATGATTGCCACGTGTTGGATCCGCCCCGGATCGCAGCGTATCCGGTATTCAGTTGTATAAATGCGTTGCTGTTTCTGATTTTCCAGAAGTCTGCGGAAAGTGAAGCAAAGAATGGAACAACCTTCCAGCGGGAATGGGTTTCGTAGCCATAGGGTCCCGAAATAACCGTACGTGAATAGTCATCATATCCGACACCGATTCCGAACGAGAAATTTTTGTATCGGATACCATGTACCGTGAAAAAGCTTGCCGTAGTTCCAAAGTCTTTCTTGCCAATAAGCATTCCTGATTGGAACACGTTAAAATAGTGAACGCGGTTTACGCTGGTCAGCGAGTCGGTCTGGCTCATGGCCGGTAACGCAAACAGGAAAAAACAGGCGATCCGGAAAAGGCACCTCATTGAATAGCGATCTGGCTAAGCAGCGTGATGTTCTCCGGGTCAGCGTAGCTGTATTGAAACAAACCGGTTTCGCCGATCATGACCAGCTTCCCATTGTGCGGGATTACATCATAGGCGTGAATGGATGCATAATGTTTCACGAGATGCTGATCAATTGCCATAACATCGTCAGCCTGATACACCTTCAAACCATCTGCACCGTCACAAATAAAAAGCAGGTCATCGTCGATACCAAGGCCGTGAGGATTAGTCATCGGATAAATTTTGACAAGTGAAGGCGCTGCTTTGTCTTCAACATCAATAACCTCCAGCTGATTTGTAAACCCTGTGCATTCAGTACCCGAACGCAGGATAACATAAGCGTAATTATCGCGAACGACGACAGGGTCGCAGCCTCTGATATGTTGATAGGTGCTGAGCGGCGCCGGATTCTCCGGATT
>CBKWFZ010000976.1:0-1744 GCA_966673785.1 uncultured bacterium | reverse complement strand
TGATCCCCTGCGTAAGGTCAAGCTTGGTCCAATTCACGATATCCATCACGGCAATGTTGTATTCCCGTGCAATACCATACAACGTCTCCTTCGGTTTTACGACGTGCTCGGCATTGGTCTTGATGGGTTCGCTCCCCGCCACAACCTTGATTTCTAAGGGGGCCTCTTCTTCGATGTGCACCGAATCTTTTGCTGTCTCCGGAGCCTCGACGGTCAATAACGTCGTGTCAGCTTTCAATTCGACAACTTCGTCGGGAGCATCGGGCTGCACCTCTGCCGGCGTGACCACGATTGATGTGGTGTCCGCAGTAGATGTTTCGACAGGTATTTGCTGCGGCACAGGCTCAGCCGTACCCGGAGTCGCGGCCCAGTTGAACGTCTCTCCGCGATCAACCTCTGCGACAGCTTCCTCCACTGGCGGCGCGTTCCTGGCCGACTTAGGTTTCATCGAAGCCAGCCACAACGTGGTACCGGGTTGCACACTCTCGCTCGTGCTCATGCGATTATACTTTCGAAGTCGTTTCAACTGCACACCGTACTGCTGACTAACGGACCACAACGATTCGCCGGGACCTACCTTGTGATAAGCGGTTGAGGCGCGGTTCCTTTTCTTTCCAAGGAAAAAGTATTTACCATCTGTGCGGTCGCTGATCGATATGTCGTTCCACTTTAGAAAATCCGACAAGTCAACACCAGCCCGCGCGGCAAGCTGGGTAGGCGTCTCGTTCGCAGCGGCACGTATCGCCACAATTCCATTGATCCGGATTCTGTCTTCGTTTTTCCGGACGCTGCCTTTTGGCGCTGCGGTATCGCGAAGGCCGCGTGATGCATCAGCCACGGCAGTTGGCATGCCTGCCTCCGGAATACGAATCGGGTCTGCACCGCCCTTCACCGGAATCGCGACTGCATAGGACCGGTCATCGGGAATCGCCGAAGATTTCAACCACTTGTTGTAGCTTTTGACTTCTTCTTCGTCCGCTTCAACCTCCCGCGCGATTTCAGCCAGTGACTTCCTGTTCTTGGTATGATAGGTTACGATCTTGATATCGCCTTCCCCCTGCACGAAACCTTCATACGCGATCTTGTGCGCCAGGTACTTCTTAACGTACCAGTACGTGCTGCTTGTAATGTCCATGTGCTTGGCTCCGCCCTTCGTATCTTTCACACTTCGCATTACCCCTCCTGCTCCCATTTGATACGCCTGCAGCGCGTAAAGCCAGTTGTCAAAAAAAGCGTTGTTTTTCTTGAGATAGCGGGCTGCGGCGCGCGACGAGGAAACAATGTTCATTCGCTCGTCTACCGTCTTATCGACACGCAGTCCCATCTCTATTGCTGTGAAGTCTTTGAATTGCCAGAAACCCACCGCGTTGGAAACGGAGACAGCATCGGCAATCAGGGCACTTTCCTGAATAACGAGATATTTAAAATCGTCCGGTACGTTCTCTTCGGCGAAAATCTTTTCAATAATGGGAAAGTACGTTCTTGCGCGCTGAACTTTGATTTGAAAGGACTTGGCATAGCGCGTAAAGGCATCGACGTCCTTTTGGATCTCCCGACGGGCATCATCCCGGATTGTCAGGGTCATGTCCGCAAATTTCATCTTGTGCGGAACTTCAGGACCTTGCGCGGCTACGGAAAACGTAGTAGCAAAAAATAGCGCGAGTGCTAACCGCAGGAACTAAAAAATTGGAAGGAATAACGCCTACAAAGATAGTTTTCTTATCATCATAAGTCCATCCCGAAC
>CBKWFZ010000975.1:0-1746 GCA_966673785.1 uncultured bacterium | reverse complement strand
AACTGTTGCTCCATTTCGGAGCCGTCGATTGGCGATGCGAAGTATTTGTTAACGGAAAACCAGCAGGCACGCATGAAGGAGGCTATGATCCTTTCTTCTTCGACGTAACAAATCTGGTCACCCGGTCCGGAACTCAGGAAATCGTCGTGTCAACATGGGATCCAACGGATGAAGGACCGCAGCCGCGTGGAAAACAGGTGAAGGAGCCAAAGAGCATCTGGTACACTCCCGTGACAGGGATCTGGCAGACTGTCTGGCTGGAGGCTGTACCGGCAACGTATATCGCAACCACACGTCATACGCCGGACTTCGACTCGCGTACGCTTCATGTAAGCGTTTCTGTTGAGGGGCAACGTGCAGGTGATCTGCTGCGTGTGTCGGTTTGGGATGGAGAAACGAAGATCCGCGAGGCGGAAAGCCAGGGTACGTCGTTGGCAATTCCGGTAAAAGAAACCGAAGCTTGGTCCCCTGAAACGCCCAAATTATACGACTTGCGATTGAGTATAGTTCGAAAGGGCAAAGTGGTCGACGAAGTGAATAGCTATTTCGCGATGCGTAAAATATCAATGGCAAAGGACGCGAACGGTGTACAGCGCATGCTGCTTAATGATAAGTTCCTGTTTCAGTTTGGGCCGCTAGACCAGGGGTGGTGGCCAGACGGCCTCTATACAGCACCCAGCGACGAAGCCCTGCAGTTTGATGTGGTCAAGACAAAGGAAATGGGATTCAATATGATCCGTAAGCATGTTAAGGTTGAACCCGCGCGTTGGTACTATCATTGTGACCGCCTTGGAATGCTTGTCTGGCAGGATATGCCCAGCGGAGATATGGGTAACCATTGGGATAGCCGCCCCGGTGTAGTCGGAGCCGCAACATCAAAGGATCGAACCGCCGAATCTGAGGCAATCTTCCGGAAAGAGTGGCGCGCCATCATGAACGCGAATTACAACTTTCCCTCCATTGTCGTATGGGTGCCTTTCAATGAAGCATGGGGGCAGTTCAAAACAAAAGAGATCGTGACGTTCACAAAGCAGATTGATTCGACGCGGCTGGTCAATGAGGCGAGCGGAGGGAATTTTCATTATGTCGGTGACATAATTGATATTCACAATTACCCGGCTCCGGTCATGCCCGATCCAAAGTTCTTTGGTGCGAAGCATGTTCTCGTCCTTGGTGAATATGGCGGACTCGGTCTTCCCATCGAAGGACACACATGGCAAACGAAGGATAACTGGGGCTATCAAAGTTTTAAAACGAAAGAGGATTTACAGGAACGTTATGAACGCTTCATCTCCGATATGCAGGAGTTGATTCGTAACGGATTATCCGCCGCCGTCTATACGCAGACTACCGATGTGGAAATTGAAACTAATGGATTGATGACCTACGACAGAAAGGTTATCAAGATGCCGGCTGCATCCCTCAAGCAGATACATGCCCCGCTCTATAAAATTACCGTTCCATTTAAGTAGTAACGCGACAATTCCTCCTTCCATGAAACACCTCCTTTTTCATTTCATTGCGGCGTGGTGTCTTATCGTTGACGCTTATGGACAACGCGTACTTCCCGGTGATTATCCCGATCCATCCGTCGTACGGATTGGCGAGACATTCTGGGCCACAGCGACGACTTCAAATTGGGCGCCTGTCTTCCCGTTGCTTCATTCCGACGATCTCATTAACTGGGAGATGAAGGGGTTCGTGTTCGAGAATATTCCCGCCTGGGCCGATTATTATTTCTGGGCT
>CBKWFZ010000974.1:0-1755 GCA_966673785.1 uncultured bacterium | reverse complement strand
TGAATTCGTTCAGGTTTCCCTGCATGGAAAACATATCCAGCCATTGGCCGGCGTTCCTTTTCACCTGATACTCGTTCCGCTTCACCTCCCTGCGCAGGATCTCATTCACGGGGTTATTCCTCCAGGCCAGTTGCACAAGCTTTTCTGCAAAATCGGGACTCTGGACGTGATCCGGCAGAATGATCTTGTTATAATCGATACCCTGACCGTACGCGTGTGCAGTCACGAATAGCAAAAAGATTATTTTTTTCATATGTGTATAAAGGTAGTTTAAGGCTTCTTATCGTATGCCGGCAAGAGCATCATAGCCGCATAAGTTGCAATAATAACGATATATGCAGGTTTTTGAAACATTGCATCCTGAGTAAAATGTGCTACGGAAAGTGCAAAGAATGGAATCAGCAGGGCAAGATTGTATGTTCGTATGATCGGATCGCGGATTGAAAACTGATTATTAATACCCTTGACGACAACCGAAATGAAAAACGCCAGACCGATAATAAGCCCAACCCAGCCCATTTCAAGAGCCGTGAGGAGGTAGCCGCTGTCGGGGTCCCACCCCTGTGCCAGAGGGTGGCCGGGAGAGTATTTCAGTCCATTTTGTCCGGTTGTATTTAATCCACCGCCAAATGGGTGAGTCTGCACGTATCCCTGCAAACGGATGCGTTTTTCGTCCCGAACGTTCATCGACGCATCCTCGCTGGTCTGGAACGTCGATCGAAGGCGATTTACGGTTCCACCATAAAAAGGTCCGAAAAGCAGCGCAAGTAATCCAGCACCGCCAAGTACCAGAATTAGAAGCGTTTTTCGGCTTTTCAGTGTAATGAGCACGTAAAACGCCAGACCGACCACCACCATCGCTGTTGCGGTACGTGTTCCGGAATAGGTCATCGCGATCAGCATCAAAAACATCGCGAACCCGAAGACGATCCTTTTCAACGCCGAGAAGGGTCCGAGCATCATCACGAAGCAGGAAAGACCGGTGAATGCCATGAACAAGCCGTACGCGGAGGGGTCCGACAGAAATGAAAATTTCCGCATGTGACCCCAGATCAGGTAAAGGCTCAACCTCGAAGGGTTGGAATAAATCCAGTGAGATTCACGCGCATTCAGTCCGAATACCTCCTGCCAGATGCCGTACAGCGCCACAAGCAGACCCAGTATCAGCCACAAATGGGTGAACTTCTTCAGTTCATCGAAAGTTTGAAAAAGGTGGTAGAAGGCAAAGAAAAGCAGGAACGCGGTGTTCGCCCTGAAGGCAACAACCCATCCTGTAAAAGAAATCGCATTCGGATTGAACAACTGTAATAACTGATATACGACGATTACGGTAAACAGATACGTGATCCACGATCTCAGATGCGACCAATTGGTCTTCTCCCGTCCGGAGAAAAGCATGATGATGAAGACCAGTCCCGAGATTGCATCAATGAGAATTCCGAATGGGATATTTGTTCCCATCATCCGGTTGATGTATCCCATGAAGACCGACAGGACAAATATGAAATATATGCCGAGCTTGTACTCCTTAAGCATTAAGCCTAAGCCCAGCAGACCGCCGACACCCACCACGGCAAGCGGTGCGACCAGCATGCCTTCCGTGACAATAAGGTGCGTGATCACCAGCGACCCGGCCAGCAGGCCTGTCACAAGCAGGACGGTCGGATAAACGGTTTTGATCTTCTCCAGATACATAGAGCCGGTTATTCGAGGAAAAGAATTTTCATGAATATGACGCCATATACAGCCAATACG
>CBKWFZ010000973.1:0-1768 GCA_966673785.1 uncultured bacterium | reverse complement strand
GGGTAAGACCGTCGTTGTCGTTCATCATGACCTGCAGTCGGTGACCGATTACTTTGACTGGGTGATCATGCTCAACACGCGGCTGATCGCCTGCGGACCGACTGAAGAGTCCTTTACAAGCGCGAAACTGCAGGAAGCGTATGGCGGAAAGCTAACACTGCTTGCCGACGTCGCCGACCTTTTCCGTCGCGAGGACTTTCCAAATCGCGAAGGAGGAACCAAAAGACAAACCGTATGAGCTCGCTCATCGACTTCTTATCGCTTCAGGATCCCAATATCCGGTACGTTGTGCTGGGCGTCATTCTGCTGACAGCCACATCGGCCATGGTCGGGTGTTTTTCATTCCTGAACAAGAAAGCCCTAATCGGCGACGCGATTTCACATGCTGTATTGCCCGGAATATGCCTGGCATTTATTCTGTCAGGAACGCGAAATCCCGTTTACCTTGTCATCGGCGCTTTCACAACGGGATGGCTTTCAACCTACGTTGTCGATCTCATCACACGCCGCTCACGTATTAAGGAAGACACGGCCATCGGACTGGTCCTCTCCGTCTTTTTTGGTGTTGGGATCTTTATGCTCACCGTAATCCAGAAATCGGGAAACGCCGCTCAAAGCGGGCTTGATCACTTTTTATTCGGTCAGGCCGCCTCCATGGTCGGTCAGGATCTCATTGTGTTTTCAACCGTCGCAGTCATTCTCGTCGTGCTGGTCATCGTGTTGTTCAAAGAGTTCACCCTAATTGCTTTCGACCGCAATTTTGCGCAGGCGATCGGACTCCCGGTTCAACTCATTCAGACTATCCTCACGTCATTGATCGTTCTCGCCGTCGTCATTGGGATTCAGGCCGTCGGTGTTGTCCTCATGGCAGCAATGCTCATCACACCCGCGGCTGCAGCGCGGTTCTGGACGCATAACATTCGTACCATGATTGTACTGGCAAGTGTATTTGGAGCGATCAGTGGTGTCTCCGGCGCCTATATTTCCTATGTCGCCCCTGCCATGCCTACCGGACCTTGGATCGTTATCGTCATCTCGCTCATCGCATTCGTTTCGTTCTTTCTTGCGCCCAAGCGGGGTGTTGTAAGTCGTATGGTGAGACAACGTTCGTTCAGGCGAACCATCAACGAAGAAAATATCCTCAAGGCGTTTTACCAGTTGGGGGAAGAATCGCGGGAGTTCCGGGTCCGGCGTTTACCGGAAGAGATCGTTACGCGTCGCAGGATGGAGGAAGCCAGTTTGCTGACGGTACTCGAGCGCCTGAAACGGCAAGGATACGTGACGCACAGCGGGAACTCCTGGGAGCTTACGGAAGAGGGCCTTGCCAAGGCACAGCGCGTCGTTCGTGTTCACCGGTTATGGGAACTTTACCTGACCACGAAGCTTCATATCGCCCCCGACCATGTCCACGACGACGCGGATACGATCGAGCACTTCCTTACGCCCGAGCTTGAAGCCGAACTGGAACGTGATCTGAACTATCCGAAGATGGATCCGCACAAATCCAAAATACCGTATGATTAATGTCTTGAGACGTATCGGGATTGATCAACCTAACTTTGATATTCATGCCAATTGAAGATATCTACATCATTCTGACCGCAATACTTGTTTCGACAAGCTGCGCCTTGCTGGGCTCGTTCCTGATTCTGCGGAAAATGGCGATGGTGGGCGATGCGATTTCGCACGCGGTGCTTCCGGGAATAGTCGTTGCGTTTCTGGTATCCGGCAGCCGCGACTCTGCAACGATGCTGCTGGGGGCAGGATT
>CBKWFZ010000972.1:0-1769 GCA_966673785.1 uncultured bacterium | reverse complement strand
GCTAAATCAGGCTTTGACCACATCAACCTTTACTTCCTTGTCGCCGCGTTTCTTACGTTTACGGTTCTGACTTGAAAGCGCTTTCTTCATCACCTTCTCCGCCTTCTTTTGCTTCTTTTCTTCTTTCTTCAGGATGTCCAGATAAATTTCAGCAACCTCCTTTGCCTGCCTTGCTATCACCTTCCTGATCTTTTTCGATGGCTCGGGAAGATCCAGATTGGAAAGGGAATTCAGAAATGCGTCTGCAAGTCGGTTCTTCAGGACTTTCTTCGATGATTTTTCAGCGTTCATTGTTACACGGTTTCGACATGAAAGGTAGACATAATCCGCTTCACCCCCGGTAACTTAACAAAAACTTAATATCCGCGAAGGTCCGGTTCAGTCGTGTCATTATTCATACCGCAGGGATGTAACCGGATTTGTTCCGGCCGCTCGTATAGCCTGATAACTCACTGTCAACCAGGCAATGCCGATGGCTGCAACGCCACTCAACACAAATATCCAGGGACTGATTTCGGTACGGTGCGAAAATCCCGATAACCATTCAGACGCGCCGTACCACGCCGCAAGGCAAGCCGGTACAAAGGCAATGAGGACGAGGCGTATGAACTCGGTTGACAGGATCATCGTAAGGTTGAGCGACGTCGCACCAAGGGCCTTGCGTATCCCGATCTCTTTTGTTCGTTGTTCAGCCGTAAAAGCAGCAAGCGCAAATAAACCAAGGCAGGCTATGAAGACTGCGAGGCCAGAGAAAATTCCGAATATCTGCCCCATCTGGCGTTCCCCGCGAAAAAGATTGTCGAATCGCTCGTCCAAAAAGCCATACTCAAAAGGTTCGTTTTCCGCGTACGTCTTCCAGGTCTCCTCAACTGATGCAATCAGGTCCTTCGGATTACCGGAATACCGGATCAGCATGTTGTTGGCATTTTGCGTCAACCGAACAGAGATCGGCCTGATTTCATTCTTGAATGACTCGAAGTTAAAATCGCGGATAACACCGATCACGCGAAGTCTGATGAAGTTGTTGTTGTCGTTAAATATCAACTCCTCCCCTATCGGCTTATCGAAACCGAATTCCCTGACCGCCGCCTCATTTAACAGAATAGCTGTTGAGTCGGACGGAAAATCCTTTGAAAAATAGCGCCCGTCGGCCAGCTCAAACTTCAGCACGTCCATATGATCGTAGTCGGCAAAGTAAACACCCATGATGTGATCCTGTTCGGATGCAGCCGACCGGAATATCGTGGTGTTGTTTACACCCGGAAAGTAGTTGTTTGTATAGCTGATCTTCTCTACACCGCTAAGCTGGTTCAGTGCATTGCGGAATGGTTCTTTATTATCGCGCAGACGCCACGTATTCGGAAGCATCATTATATTTTGTTTATCAAGCCCCAGGTTCTTCTCGTGCATGAACCGGATTTGTTCATAAACAACCATTGTAAATATGATGAGCACGATAGAAATGAAGAACTGGATAACTACAAGCACGCTGCGTACGCCCCGGCTTTTCATCCCGGCCCTCACCTTTCCCTTGAGAACTTCGACAGGATTAAATGCGGTAAGGTAAAACGCGGGATAACTGCCTGCAAGAACGCCGACAATCAGAACAAGCGCGACGGTCGATGGGATCACATACGGGTTTAGCAAAACATCCATATCGAGTGCTTTGTCGGAAAGCAGATTAAAATATGGCAGCAGTGCATAACACGCGATCATGGCAAAGACGACCGAAACAAAACTGTATATCGTCGACTCCGACAAAAACTGAA
>CBKWFZ010000971.1:0-1772 GCA_966673785.1 uncultured bacterium | reverse complement strand
TATCCGGTTTGCAGCCGAATGGAACGATGCCGTCGATGTTGTTTTTCTCTGTCTCGGTCATGGAGAAAGCAAAAAGTTTCTGCAGGAGAATCCGTTTCCTACATCGGTCCGGATCATCGACCTCAGCCAGGATTTTCGGCTGGGAGACACACTTGAAGGGCGTTCATTTGTTTATGGCCTGCCTGAATTGAACCGTGAGCAGATCCGAAGTGCGCATAATATCGCTAACCCCGGGTGTTTTGCAACGGCGATCGAGTTGAGCGTTCTTCCGCTGGCAAGTGCAGGCTTGCTCGGTGAAGTTTTTGTCACGGGTATAACGGGATCGACAGGCGCAGGCCAGCGCCTTCAGGAAACGACGCACTTCACATGGCGCGCCAATAACATTTCCGCGTATAAGACGCTGACGCACCAGCACCTGAAGGAAATCGTCAGGACCATCAAAGGCGTTCAGCCAGCGTTTGACGCGCGTATTAATTTTATTCCGTGGAGGGGCGATTTCGCCCGCGGGATATTTGTAAGCTCCTGCGTCACCGTAACGATGCCCGTCGATGAGATCAGAGCTCTTTACCGTGATTTTTATCGGACACACCCCTTTACGATCGTGGCCGATTCGACCATTGACCTGAAACAGGTGGTAAACAACAACAAGTGTCTGCTGAGCATTGAACACGACGGTGATAAAGTCGTTATTCATTCCGCTATTGACAACTTATTAAAGGGCGCGTCTGGACAGGCCGTTCAGAATATGAATCTGATGTTCGGCTTGGAGGAAACCGCTGGTTTGAAATTGAAGTCCATTGTGTTTTAAGTCATTAAGAGCTGCAAATGAAACTATTTGATGTCTACCCCCTTTTCGACATTACGCCAGTCAGGGCGCAGGGCTCCTGGATCTGGGACGAGAAAGGCAGGAAGTACCTTGATCTATATGGCGGCCATGCCGTCATTTCTATAGGGCATACCCATCCGCACTATGTGCAGCGGCTGAAGGATCAGATTGACAGGATCGGGTTCTATTCCAATAGTGTTAAAAACCCTTTGCAGGAAGAATTCGCCGAACGTCTGGGCCAGCTCTCCGGTTATCCGGAGTATCAGCTTTTCCTTTGCAATTCAGGAGCGGAGGCGAACGAGAACGCGCTGAAGGTGGCGTCGTTTGTGACGGGACGAAAGAGAATAATCGCCTTCCGGAAAGCATTTCACGGGCGTACCTCGGGAGCGGTTGCTGCAACGGATAATCCGAAAATTGTTTCACCGTTTAACGCCGGACATGAAATTGTTTTCGTTCCGCTAAACAATCCGGCGGCGTTTCTTGAAGCCCTCGATGATCAGGTCGCGGCCGTAATTATTGAAGGAATTCAGGGTGTCGGGGGTATTCAGGTTCCGGAGGATGGCTTCCTTCAATTCATCGACGAAAAATGCCGCGAGAACGGGTCGTTGCTCATCCTCGATGAGATACAATCGGGTTACGGCAGAACCGGAAAATTCTTTGCGCATCAGTTCTCCGGAATACGCCCCCATCTCATCACGATGGCAAAAGGTATGGGCAACGGATTCCCTATTGGCGGCGTGCTGATTCATCCCGATATCAAGCCCTGGAGCGGAATGCTGGGAACAACATTCGGCGGAAATTATCTGGCGGCGGTGGCGGGACTCGCGGTACTTGAAGTTATGGAGGGTGAGCAGCTTCTGCGAAATGCGACTGCGATCGGTGCGCACATTCTGGGAAGCCTTCCCGAAGTTGCGGGCGTCGAGAGCATCCGGGGCCGTGGGCTGAT
>CBKWFZ010000970.1:0-1779 GCA_966673785.1 uncultured bacterium | reverse complement strand
CTGAAGGGCCGTGATTCAATAGCCGTGGGGCTTGTCCCACGGTAAAGACAGGATGACCGACCCGAGCCCTGAAGGGGCGTCACATGCCGCGCATCGGAGGAATCGACAACGCAAACCTTCGAGCCATTTCAATTTCGGTCCTGGTTTCTGATGAAATCTGAAAACAGATCATTGCTCCTGACACAACGCTGTCACTCCTGCCAGTTTATTTTGAATCATACCAGTTTGATTTTGCAGATGGAACAACTCACATTGTTTGGTGCATCGGTCGCCAGGCGGCCGGTCTTGAGAAGAAAGAGAGCAACTGCCGGGTCCCGGAACGGAATGCAGGGTGACCTGTGGAGTCAGGGATCGGAACCGGAACAGTTTATGGCCTTGCTGTTCCTCGACATCAGAAATTTTACGCCACTTGCTGAAAGACATGCACCCGGCCGCGTTGTCCACATGATACAAAAGCTTTTTTCGGCGTTCCAGCGGATTATCCGCGTCTATCATGGCCGGGTTATCGAAACCACGGGCGACGGATTGTATGCAGCCTTTGGATTCGAGCATTCGCGAACTGCATCCGTTGAGGCTGCGGTGGCCGCAGGTCATGCCATTTTTGCTTCACTAAATGCCATGAATAACGAGAGCCCTGGAGAACACATTCAGGTCGGGATCGGGATCCATGCAGGAACGGTGGCGACGGGTGCGTTAAGGATTCATACCAAGACACATTTCATCGTGATGGGTCACGCGGTTAATGTGGCGTCAAGGATTCAGTCGGCGACAAAGGAGCTGAATAATAATTTCGTCGTTTCGCGCGAAGTCTACGACCAGCTTGCCGGCAGTAACGGAGGAGCTATACGGAAGAAGACCCGGTTAAAAGGGATACGTGAGGAACACGAGGTTTGCCTGATCGGAAGTCCGTTTCAGTGACATTAAGGGAATCCAAGGTCCGGGTTCTTTCCTTTGACTGCGCCGTAGAAGCGATGAAGCTTTTCGAAGTCAGCCTCCATGTCGTCTGACGGTGTAAGGGGTGCACCAACGACGACTTCTTTTTTCCTGAAATCAAATCCGACCGGGACGATGGGTACGCCAGCCTTTTTGGCGATGAAGTAGAAGCCTGTTTTGAGTCGTTCGACTTTTTTTCGCGTTCCTTCCGGCGCGAGGGCTAACATGAACTCGTCATGCTCAGTGAAATACCGTGCGGCTTGGTTGACCATATCTTCCCGTTTTGTTCTGTCAATAGGATATCCTCCCAGCATCCTGAAGATCCATCCGTAAGGAGGCCGGAAAAGCTGACTCTTCCCAAGGAAATGCGCATTATTCAGTCGTAAAATACTTCGCGCCGCCAGTCCGATGATGAAGTCCCAATTGCTGGTGTGCGGGGCAATCGCGATAACCAGTTTCTTTACACCGGGTGGAAAGCCACCGTTGATCTTCCAGCCTGCGAGCCGGAATGACAATCGATAAAACGCACGAAACATGGTTTGATATGAAGCGAACGTTAATATACACGTTTCGAGCTTGTCCTGTCCTTCCTGTCCTTAAAACCCGTCCGATATTTGGCGCAGTCTTTGCCTTAACGACGTTATAATGCAATACTTATGAAAATATCGGGTGTGGTACTGATTGTGGCACTGCTGATGCCGGGAGCAGCATCAGTGTATGGCCAGGTGGTGGAAGCCGAAGTTCCTGGAGATAATTTTAGCCTCGAGGGAGCGCTGGAACTGTTCAAGAAATCAACCTCGCCGGAAGATTTTGAGCGATTGCTTAATTCTTCGGACTCAAAGGTGA
>CBKWFZ010000969.1:0-1780 GCA_966673785.1 uncultured bacterium | reverse complement strand
GGGATACCCAGCGCACGATCAATGATTCCCGAGTAGAAGTCAAAGTTGGGGTAGAGCTTTCTTTCAACGAAGTACGGATCTTTAAGAGCGGCCTCCTCAAGCTTCATGGCAATCTCGAGCACAGGATCGTTTACGCCCAGTTTTGTAAGGACGTCATCCGCAGCTTTTTTGATGATGCGCGCGCGTGGATCGAAGTTTTTATACACGCGATGGCCGAATCCCATCAGGCGGAATCCACTGTTCTTGTCTTTTGCCTTGTTGATCCATTTTTCGGTATCGCCACCGTCCTTGCGAATATTTTCCAGCATGATGATGACTTCCTGGTTTGCACCACCGTGAAGCGGTCCCCACAAGGCGTTGATACCGGCGGAGATGGACGAATAAATGCTTGCTTTAGAGGAACCTACCATCCTTACCGTCGATGTGGAGCAATTTTGTTCGTGGTCGGCGTGAAGGATGAGGAGTTTGTCGAGGGCGTCGGAGATCACGTCGTCGTGCTCATATTGTTCGGCCGGAAGCGCGAACATCATCTTGAGGAATCGCGCACAGTAATCGAGGGTATTGTCCGGATAATTTACCGGGTGCCCGATCGCGTTTTTGTATGCCCATGCAGCGAATGTAGGCATTTTGGCCAGCGAGCGGATAATGCTCAGATAAACCCCCTCCGCGGAACGGTTCGGATCCAATGACTCCGGATAAAACGCTGTCTGTGAGCAGAAGAGCGAAGCGAGAACGCCCATCGGATGAGCAGTTGACGGAAAACCGTCCAGCATTTTCTTAATGTCTTCGTGGACAAGCGTATGCGTCTTAATGTCGTAGGCAAATTTGTCAAACTGCTGCTGCGTCGGAAGTTCGCCGAAGATCAAAAGGTATGCGACCTCGAGAAAATTCGATTTTTCCGCAAGCTCTTCGATGCTATAGCCCCTGTATCGTAAGATCCCCTTGTCCCCGTCGAGGAAGGTGATCGCACTTTTTGTTGCTCCCGTATTTTTATAGCCAAGGTCAAGCGTCACGGTCCCTGTTTTCTCCAGCAGTTCACTTATATCGATGCCGCTTTCATTCTCGGTACCGGTAACGATCGGGAAGGTGTACGACTTGCCGTCAATGATTAATTCAGCAGTTTTAGACATTTTCAAAAAAGTTTTAACACAGGTTTTAAATATACGCCGAGATATCAATCCGGGAAAAAATCGGCCTAAAAAAAGGGTTTTTTTTAGTTATTTCCCAGAATAAGCGGCATTCCGTCCTTGCCTGAGCCGACGATAACCACCTTGGAATTTGGCGACTTCGAAAGCTCGAGCGTGGCCTCGATTCCCCTCATCTTTAACAGGCGATCCGTCAAACTGTTATTGACAATGTTGTTGGCTGCGGCCTCACCTTCGGCGGCGATTCGTTTGCGTTCTGCTTCGCTCTTTTCCTTGTCAAGGCGGTACTGGTAAGCGAGTGCTTCCTGTTCCTGCTGGAGCTTGTTTTCGATCGCGACACGGATCTGGTCAGGCAGTTTAATCGAACGGATCAGTACCGCAGTGGCGTTTACAAAGTTCACATTCAGGATCTTCTCTGTTTCTCCTTTGATGGCATTTTCAACCTCGGCTCGTTTGGTGGAGTAAATTTCTTCCGCAGTGTAGCGCGCCATAACCTGCCGTGCCACAGACCGTACCTCAGGGATAACGAGAATTCTCACATAGTCCCGTGTAAATTTCTCATGAATGTGTCCGATGCGATCGGGCCGTGGGTGATACCGAACGGAAACGTCAACATGAATGGGCAAGCCGTTCTT
>CBKWFZ010000968.1:0-1781 GCA_966673785.1 uncultured bacterium | reverse complement strand
ATGTTATGTCTTCGCGCGATAACATCGAACGGACGGTGTCGGTTGCCTCATTTTATATGGACGAGACTGAAATTGCCAATATCCACTGGCTCGAATACCTCCACTACCTGGCTAAAGATTCATCACAGGATGCTTATCAGAATGCACTTCCGGATACCCTGGTTTGGGTAGGGAAACTTGCCTTCAACGATCCTTATGTTGAACACTACTTGCGTTATCCCGGCTTCCGTTATTTCCCGGTTGTTGGTGTCAGCTGGTCGCAGGCAGCGAAGTACGCCGTTTGGAGAACACGCGCGGTCAACATAAAGCTGGCTGAAAATGCCGGAGAAGAATACGCAGAAAGCGATGGCCGCATTCCGCTTGAGAGCGGGATTGTGGTGCCTGCATACCGCCTGCCAACCGAAGCAGAATGGGAGTATGCCGCGCAGGCCCTGATCGGCACCCAGTGGCTTGAAGAAATGCAAACACACCAGCGGATCTATCCCTGGGACGGCCATGCCGTACGGAATCCTTACGGAAAACAAATGGGCTTCATGCTTGCGAATTTCAAACGCGGCCGCGGTGATTATGCGGGTATTGCAGGACGCCTGAATGATGGTGCGTTGATCACCTCATACATTTATGAGTTTCCTCCCAATGATTACGGCCTTTATAACATGGCCGGAAATGTGAGCGAGTGGGTACAAGATATCTATCGGCCAACATCTTATCAAGACTTTGACGATCTCAATCCGATTCGTCGTGATGGCTTCCTTGATCCAGGCGTGGGATATAATAATGAACAGAAAAATCCGGCAACGTTCACTTCTTTGATCTCCGACAGGACCAGAGTTTATAAGGGCGGCTCCTGGAAGGACGTTGCATACTGGATGTCTCCCGGTACGAGACGATTCCTCGACGAAGATTCAGCAACCGCAACGATTGGATTCCGGTGTGCGATGATCCGTGCCGGATCAAACTACTAGAATCACAGAACCTCATCTCTCAGAATGCCCCGGAACATCCGGGGCTTTTTTTATGCGACGGCAATACAGACGACGCTAACCTGACATGAAGTCTGGCGGAGCAGCGTTGTTGCGCATGCCTCCACCGTTGCACCGGTGGTGATCACGTCGTCTGCAAGTAAGATATGCCGGTGCACTAATGGCGTAACGGCCCGAAGTTCAAAGACGTCCGAAACATTTTCCCATCGTTTCAGCTTGTTCTTCCGCGTCTGTGTACTGGTCCGCAGCCTTCGGAAAAGTGTCCTGTCATCCACGGGCACATCCAGGACAGCTGACAACCCTTCGGCGAACTTCAGACTTTGATTGTATCCTCGTTTCCGTAGTCGCGTCTCATGTAACGGTACCGGCATCACCACATCGAAGCGGCCACGGTATCCGGCGTCGATCAGTTTCCCACCATACAATGTTCCTAAAGCGGAACCAATTTCAGGCTGATTGCGATACTTCAGGTTATGCAGCAGGTGCTGGATCTTCCCATTCTTCGAAAACTTCAGAAATGCCAGGGCGTGCGATACCGGGAATCGCCCGTGCAACCGGCGCGCCAGCTGATTGTCTTCAAAAAGGTGGAAGTCCGTTTGAGGCAATGCAACCAGACACGCAGAGCAGATTACCTTCTCTCCTTTTAAAAGAGATCGCCCGCATCCGGGACAACAATTGGGATAAAAGAGTGAGGCGAAATCCCTCAACAGACGGGTACACGGCGACAACATAATGATTGATTTTGAACACAACTTTATCCTAAGCTATGAAATCCCGTTGAAAGTTGAATAAATTAAC
>CBKWFZ010000967.1:0-1786 GCA_966673785.1 uncultured bacterium | reverse complement strand
TTACACCGAAGAAAACCGATCCCTTCGTCTATCCCTATTTCCATTGGTGTAAAGAACGATGCAGATTTTTCGCTGCACCGTCCGCCAGATCATTGATTCGCGCCTTTTTTGATCGCGATCTGAGCGAGGGCCGATTTTTTATCCAGCTTGCCGGCATTGTAGTTTTTCAGCACATTGCCCTTTACCGTGTACTCCAGCGAAGAAGGAATTCCGCATTCGGGGCAGCGTGTCATTTTTACCTGGAACACGAGGACCTCATCATCGCCAAGGCTTTTCACTGTACGACCATACTCCAGGATGTTTTCCTTCAGATCCTGTTCAAAGGCTGGATACAACTCCCTGACCTTCTTATTCCGTGTAGCAAGATCCATATCGGTCTCACCTACCGTTGGCATCCGGAACCTGTCGCGGCCCACCTCGGAGCTGCTGTACACGCTCATGTAGAAAATCGCGCCGAAGTCTTTCAACCTTTCGTAATAGATGTTATTCTCTGTAAAATAAGTTTTCGATAAATCGGGGCGATACAGCCGGTTGAACATGCTCACGAGCAATTCAAGATCCGGCTCTACTTCATTTGAGGTCTCGGTGTTGACCACCTTGATTTTCGCCAGCGCCTGGTCGCGGGATAATTTTCCCTGCCGGAACGCCGTAATGTCCGTCTTCATTACCTCGATGGAGAGGTGGGTCCGCCTTGGGGCGTTGAAGTACTGTCCTACCCATGCCCGCGGCTGATTACCCTGGTTGGTTACGACAATGCGCTCACTGGCTCCCAATTGGCTGATCATGTCTCCATAGTCAACAAGAAACGTTTTTACGGCATCAATAACCTTTGCGTTATACGCATTGCGTGTGCTGTCCATATCCGAACGCCTCTTTTGAAGCTGCTTTTCGCGGGCTTTGTCTTTTAAACTGTTTGCGCGTGCCTTTTCCTCCTCGCTGCGCGCGAGTTCATCCTCCATTTCGTAACGGTAGCTGTGTGAAATCACGGGGGCGAGCTCATCCGATCCGTCGTGGATGATCACGTTCCCCCTGCCCTGCGGCACCGAAAAAACGATTGGCGTGGTGAAGTCCGCCGGCAAGGTAAACGTTACACCGTACCCCGACTGGTAGCTTCCCCGGATCTCCAGGGGAAAAAACATGCGTTGATTGTCAAATTGTTGTTTGATGAGCGTGGTCAGAACATTTTCCGCAACCTCAATGTCCCGGGTCATTCGCTCCTCGTCAACCTTCTGCGCCATTGTGTTTCCGATGGAAACCACGATAAGGGACGTGCAGATCATCCATTGAAAAATAGTTCTCATATACTTTTGATGTTAGTTCGTTTTTGTTTTCAATAC
The DNA here is from genome assembly GCA_966673785.1 of uncultured bacterium. Lineage (GTDB taxonomy): Bacteria > Bacteroidota > Bacteroidia > Cytophagales > Cyclobacteriaceae > Ohtaekwangia. Next base: position 449 of record CBKWFZ010000967.1, on the reverse strand, counting down.
TTTGTTTCAGTCTGGATCGGTGCTCCGACGCTGCTGATAATACTCGTCAGTATCTGTTCTGTTTCTTCCTGGAACACGCTGCTTTTTTGTTCGATCGTGTTCAGCCGCATCTCAACAAGCTGCAGATCGTCACGGCGTTGCTGCTGAAGGTATTTGGCGAAGTCCACCAGCAAGCCCTCAATGTAGTCCTTTTGTTCCGTGGAAGTGAGGGAGAAATAGTCCTTCACCATCTTCATGTTTTCGGCCTGAAGCGTTGATACATATTGCTGAACCTGATCGCGGGATGCCGCGGAAGCCTGGCGTACCAATACATCCATTTTATCCGAGTTGATGCTGAGGTTACTCTTGATCGACTGCTCCAGTTTCGCGCGCGATTCCTCCCAGTTTCCCGTAAGCTGAGCGTTGTTTGCCTGAAGCGATTCGTTGATCATGGTACGGACATCATCGGC
>CBKWFZ010000966.1:0-1790 GCA_966673785.1 uncultured bacterium | reverse complement strand
GCATTTGAGTTTTTATACCGTACCGCCACCAGCTTCAAAGGTGCCTTTTCTGGCGACCGGGTATCGTGGCAACGGAAAGCCTGTCGAGGGAAAGTTTCATATCTATCCCGAACAGGCAGCGGCGTCGCTCTGGACAAATCCCGGCGAACTCGGGATGTTTATTACCGAACTCCAGCGTGCATTAAATGGTGGATCAAAAGTGATACCCCCGGAGTTGGCGAAGGCGATGGTTGGACCGGTAATGGGTGAAGCAGGGCTTGGTGTTTTTCTCATCAAAGGAGGCAAGTACTTCTCTCATGGCGGCGCGAATGAGGGCTTCAGGTGCCAATATGTCGGGAGTTTAACCGGCGGTGACGGTGTGGTCGTCATGGTCAATTCCGATAACGGAGCAATTGTTCAGGAGATCGTCAATAGCGTTGCCACGGTGTACGGATGGGAGGGCTTTTATAACCCGGTGCGTAAGACCGTTGTCGCTGTAGCGGATGAATTGCTCGATTCCTATACGGGTGAATACGAAATTGCGCCCACGTTCAAAATAACGATTCGCCGTGAGGGCCATGCATTAAAAGCTATGGCGACGAATCAGGGAGAAGTCGATCTTTTCGCAGAAAGTGAAAACCGTTTTTTCCTGAAGGTGGTCAACGCTCAGATTGAATTTCAAAAAGATACTTCCGGGAACATCTCCAGACTTATCCTCTTTCAAAATGGAAGGGAAATGGAGGGAAAGAAGATTAAATAGCCACCCGGCCAATATACACCTGCGTTCGTAATAAGACCCGGGACTTTCACAGGTGACCTTGTCACCTGACATTTGTCATCTCTTCAGGCTGACTCAATTCCTGTTGTTTCTGACCGACCTTCGCTAGGTTCGTCTTATGTCCCCAAAAAAGTTTCAGGGCGATACAACCTCTTTTACGATATGCCTGTCTTGGGTTTCTATAAACCGAAAACCATGAAAGCGCAATTGACTCATTCTTTTCTGAACCGCCTTCTTGCCGTTGTGATAATTTCCGGCTTTGCGGCCTGCGATTCATTGCAGGAAGAAGGAATTCCTGATCCTGAAAATCCTGTAGTCAAGGTCAATACCGAGGACCTTTATCTGGTTGCCAACAGCACCGGTGTACTTGATCTTTCCCGGGCGGTAACGTCAAATGTACCGGTGTTGGTTAGTATCGGAAAACTACCCGAACAAGGCGCACTTGAACAGATAAGACCCGGCGTCTACGCATACACGCCGGATAAGGAATTTACGCGCGGAATCGACAGAATCAGTTTGCGTGTCAGTACGCCGTCCGGAAATTTTTCCACGCTTGATACGGTGGACGTGCATGTTCAGGATAGCGCGACCGGTCTTCCCTGTAATTACTTCGCTTTAAATGAAGAGGTGGTACTGCAATCACTTGGGGAATCTGTTGTGATCGACGTGTTTGATAATGACATCGCTTGCTCGCCGTGGGAAGCAAATCCTAATACATTAACGATAGAGTATGCCACGGCAAACGGTACGTCGCGGGTGGAAGACGGGAAGATTGTGTACACCCATGATCCGTCGAGGCCCATGCTCGATAATATCTTTTACTCGTTCAATCTGGCCAACTGCCAGTCATGCGTTCGGGGAGCTTACATCAGATTTACTGGCAGCACTGCCTCCAACTGCTCTGGAACGGAACTCCGGCCGGATCACATGACGCTCACAACGATCGGACCAGTTACGTGGGAGAATGAATTCACATTCACTCGACTCAAGCCAATGCGTAACGATGTGTTTTGTGGCAGTGATAGCATCGCAG
>CBKWFZ010000965.1:0-1792 GCA_966673785.1 uncultured bacterium | reverse complement strand
AACACACCTTAGGGCTGGCGCCCGTTATGAGTTAAAGATCGGTCCTGAAACAATGGCGGCGCCCCGGTATGATCTTGAAAAATTTGAGGACGAGGTTTCCAATGACGTGTCGGTAGTCAGGCCGGGACCGGTAGTATTTTCACGGGACCATGACGAACAGCCGTCCACATTCTTCACGCGTGAAATCATGTGGTTCGGAATTGTCGCCATCATCCTTGTACTTGGCTTTCTTTCCTACAGGATGGTGAAAGACGGCAGGATGACTTCCAAATAATGATGGTTAAATGGAATCCCGAAGGACTCCATCTAACGTTTGAAGATACTTGCTCCAAAAAGGATCGTGATTACAAAAAGAGCGAGAAATATAAAGAATAGGATCTTGGCAATCTCTGCTGCTCCTTCAGCTATACCACCGAATCCGAATATTGCCGCGATTATCGCGACTACGAAGAATATAACAGACCAGCGTAACATAACTTTTGGGTTTAGTTTAACAATCGTGTTGACAAGACATTCCAAAATCTGGTACCAATAACCTTGCGTAAGGCACTGGAAAGCGAGCGGATACGAATTTGTAGAAGTGGGGCAACACGAAAGGGCGAATGCACAAAAAAAAGCCCCCCCGGAATTCCGGGAGGGCTGAAACCAAACCCCTCAACCAACGGCCCCCGAACCACCAAGGGCACCAATCCTTAAACCTAACTAACTAACAGGCAGGGTTATCATTTAGTTCTTTCCTGTTTGAACTTATTTTTATTGGAGTACTTCAGCGCTCTCGATGTTTTCAAAAGCGAATTCCACCTCGTTCTTAAGATCAACGTAAATTATTGACTCTTTGCTGATCTTCCCGGCAAGTATTTGTTTACTCAACTCGTTCAGGATTTCGCGTTGAAGCACGCGCTTAAGCGGTCGTGCGCCGAACTGCGGATCAAATCCCAGTCTTGCCAGCCTTTCGCGTGCAGCATCGGAGATGTCGAGTCGAATTCCCGCATCCTCGAGGCGTTTGCGAACCAGGTTCACCTGAATGTCAACGATTTTCCGTACATCGCCGCGGCTCAACGGCCTGAACATTACGATTTCGTCAATCCGGTTTACGAACTCCGGTCGCACTGACTTTCTGAGGAGAGCAAGTACTTCTTCCTTCGTGTCCTCAAGCACATCGAAGTAGTTTTCCTCGGTGATATCTGCAAACTTCTCTTGAATGAGATGTGATCCAATGTTCGTCGTCATGATAATGATCGCGTTTTTGAAGTTGGCCACACGTCCCTTATTGTCTGTCAGCCGGCCGTCATCAAGAACCTGTAAAAGGATGTTGAACACATCCGGGTGCGCTTTTTCAATTTCATCAAGCAACACCACGGAATAAGGGCGGCGACGAACTGCTTCGGTGAGTTGTCCGCCTTCGTCATATCCAACATAACCCGGAGGCGCGCCGATCAGACGGCTGACACTATGCCGCTCCTGGTATTCACTCATGTCGATGCGGACCATCGCGTTTTCGTCGTTGAACAAATATTCGGCGAGCGCCTTCGATAATTCGGTCTTACCAACACCGGTCGTTCCCATGAAAATGAACGAGCCGATGGGGCGTTTCGGATCCTGCAAACCGGCCCGACTCCTCCGCACTGCATCGCTCAACGCTTTTATTGCCTCTTCCTGGCCCGCCACGCGTCGGCTCAGTTCTTCTTCCAGATTCAGCAATTTATCGCGCTCGCTTTGCAACATCTTGCTCACGGGAATGCCGGTCCACTTGGCAACAACTTCGGCAATGTCTTCACTATCGACTTCCTCC
>CBKWFZ010000964.1:0-1793 GCA_966673785.1 uncultured bacterium | reverse complement strand
GACCTTCCTGAGATTTCGAAAACCTGATTATCCCGGTCAAGGATGATCCTTGGAGTTTCGTCGGTGCCGTCAATCGTAAGAGCTTTCATGAGCAGTCATTATGAAATGAACACGTAACAGTCTTTGCTACGCAATCGCTTTATGCCTGAACGAAGGGTGGTTAAATGTAAAACATAATTCTGGAATGTGACTTTTTTTTGCTATCCACTTTAATCCAAAACTTACATTCGTCTAGTCAATAATAATCATGTGCATCGGGAGCCTGTGTCTTTTACCCGGTCAGACCTGTTTTTTTCTGGCAAGTCGTCGCTTTTTTGGTTATCTTCACCGACTGTTGGTTTTTACGCCCCGTTTTTTAAGGTTTTACTTTTTGAACTGTCTTCAGGTACAACCTGGCGTATTGTTTAATCTTTTTTTGAACGTAATAACGCCCTAACCAATTGCCATGAGGTTATCAAAGCGATCTACTATGCCGCTCAGGCAGAAGATGGTTTTCTTCAGCGCGACGGATGAACAGAATCAGGTATTCACTGAACTGAAGAAAATTCTGAAGAACTACGCAAAGACCTTTGACGTCCGGGTCAACGATACGCATCAATACGAGTTGTGGACGGAGCATGAATACCGTTCAAACAGCTTTCATCCCCGGAGGCAGCGCGGTGTGCTCTTTGCCGGAATCTCAATTCATAATACGCACGTCGGACTGTACTATTATCCCCTTCATATCAATCCTGCCATGGCAGAACGTTTACCACCCGAACTGCGCGAAACAAAAAAAGGACAGTCGGCTTTTCACTTTACATCGATGAACGAAACGATCGCGGACCAGCTCAAAGCGATGCTTGATGAAGGAGTTTCGTACTATAAAGCAAACGGTTGGATTATCCGCAGCCTCTGAACCCGCCGGTGTGTCGGTATGAGATTTTTGATGCCAGCTCTGTATGAAGAAGGTGATTCACACTATCGGTCACTCTACGCATTCGCAGGAAGCTTTTGTTCGCCTACTGACTGCTTCCGGCATTTCCTTGCTGGTTGACATAAGGAGGTTTCCGGCATCACGGCGGTATCCGCATTTCAATCGCGACGCTTTGGCTACGGACTTACGAAAACACGGTATCGGGTATATGCACCTGGAGTCACTCGGGGGGCGGCGCACACCACAACCGGGAAGTTCGAACACAGGCTGGAGAAATTCATCATTCCGTGGTTATGCGGATTACATGCAGACCGACCACTTTCAAACCGCGATATCGGCACTTGAGGAGTATGCCGCGAAGGATTCGGCGGCCATTATGTGTTCTGAAGCAGTATGGTGGAGTTGCCATCGTTCCCTGGTAGCCGACTACCTTAAATGGAAAGGGTGGGAGGTGCTGCACATTATGGGGGAAGGCAAGGTTCAGGTGCATCCGTATACCAGTCCGGCGAGACCATCACCTGCGCAGCTGAGCTATGCGTCAGATGGAGAACTTCCTCTTAAATGACCCCGCTGGCCGGCTCATGAAGCTGGCGCCAACTTTTAAGCGGATGACGTCATGCGTTATCTGCTCATTTCCTTTCTTGTCACGCTGTGGATGGCTGCAAATGGTCAGGGGAATCCGGTCATCACCGGCCAGACCCCGCTTTCGACAACAGAAAACCAGCCACTTACGATCACACTCGATCACCTTACGGTGGTTGACAGCGTCGGAAATCCTTATCCCGATTACCCGGCCGGCTTTACGCTTGAGCTCTTTGAAGGAGAAAATTACGCGTTCACCGGCAGTCCGGCTCAATGAAGAAAGTCCTGTGTTTTG
>CBKWFZ010000963.1:0-1794 GCA_966673785.1 uncultured bacterium | reverse complement strand
GATTTTTGGCGACGAGTTCCTCGAAAAGCTGAATTGGATTGTGTCCCCCGGGTATAACGGGTTCGATCAGGACATCGATTACGCCATTACAGCCAAGTCCGATGCCGAGGTTTTGGTTGCTTTCTTCGCGGGTGTCATACGTTACAGTGACAGGCACGCGCGTATGCATCACCTGCCTTGCCTTTCGAAGCGCGTCGCCCTCGAGGCAGCCTCCGCTTATCGAACCAACCCATTTTCCGTTGTCGGTAATGAGCATTCGCGCGCCCGGACTTCTATATGAAGATCCGCTGACCTTGACCACCGTCGCAAGCGCAGCCATTTGTTGGCTGAAGTCGATCCTGCGATAGGCGTCAATTATGGCTTTAAATTCCTTCATTGTTTCGGGATTACTTTCGTACTGCCTTTACCTCCGCAGGAGTAACCGGAGCGCCCTTATTCCCCCACGTGTTCCTGATGTAATTCAGTACATCGCTCACTTCTTCATCAGAGAGATCGTAGCCTGGCATTTCGCCATTATAAGTCTTTCCATTGACGGTGATCTCACCGCTCACGCCATACAATACCTGATGGATCGACCGGTTTTTATCGGCCATCAGGTAGTCGGATTTAGCAACAGGCGGATAGACACCTTCAATGCCCTCGCCGTTGTCCATGTGGCAGGACAAGCATTGCGCGGCATATACGTCAGCGCCGCGTGCGATGCTGGCCTTCAGATCAAACTTTTGATCAAACGACATTATTGTCAGCATACACACTGCGGCAATACCAATTGCAAAATAGATTTTCAGTCTGCACATTTCATTTAGTTGTTATACCTCGTCAAGTTTAAAAGGAAGTCTTCTGATTCTTTTGCCGGTAAGGTCGAATATCGCGTTGGTAAGCGCGGGAGTGAATGGTGGCAGCGCGGGTTCACCGACACCACCCGCCTTTTCATCGTTGTCCATTATGTACATTTCAATCGGGGGCGTATCCGTTATCCGTGGCATGCGATACGTGTGAAAATTTTGTTCAACCGCCTTGCCTTCCTTGAACGTCGTTTCATGTGTGATAGCCGCCCCGAGCGCCATTATTATGCTTCCTTCAATCTGCGCCTTAATAATATCCGGATTTACATACCATCCACAGTCCATAACCGCCCAAACCTTGTCGATTTTCAGCTTCCCGTTTGTTCCCCTGGAAACTTTTACCACTTCACCGACGATGCTTGAAAAACATTCTGTAATGGCGATGCCATAACCTTGATTTTTTCCCCTGGTCTTCCAGCCGCTCACCTCTTCGAGTTTTGCCGCGAGATTATGGTAACGACCATTCCAGAAATGTTGCCGTCGGAAATCGAGCGGATCTTTTCCTGCAGTGATTGCCATTTCATCAAGAAAGCTTTCATATGCAAATCCGTTTGTCGACGAGTAAACGGAACGCCACCACATCACGGGCACCGGCGATTCAAGCGGTACGTCACCAAAACTGTAATGAGGGATACTCTCAAGGTAAGTTTCAGGTAGCCCTTCCGTAACGCTGCTGTTGTACGAGAGCTTGTCTGCGCCGTGGTCCTGGTGCCCCATATTCTGGCCTGCCATGACTGTGGCCAGCGATTCGATTCGTCCGCCTTCGTTAAGCGCCCCTTTCAATTGATACACCATCCCCGGCCGGAAAGGCCCCTGGGTCATGTCGTCCTCGCGCGTCCAGACTACCTGCACCGGCGCGTTCACCGCCCTGGAAATGATCGCGGCTTCGTGTGGATAATCGAGGAATGCCTTTCTGCCGAAACCTCCGCCGAGAAAAGTCATGTTGACG
>CBKWFZ010000962.1:0-1801 GCA_966673785.1 uncultured bacterium | reverse complement strand
CTTGCAAGATCAGACCGGACCATCAGTTGAACGCCGACGGACTGGCTCACGATCATATCGGAAAAAGAATTGTCAATCCGGTATTTTATTGCGCGATCGCTGTACAACGATGCATAACATTTCCGCACGGCCTCGAGGAGTTCGGCCTCACCTTTCACGTTCAGGAAAGTTTCATGCTGACCGGCAAAGCTTGCAGTCGGCGAGTCTTCAGCAGTAGCGGAACTGCGCACGGCGACTGAAATGTCCGCGCCATAGCGTTCGAGCAGTGAGCGATAAGCGCTGGAAATCGTATCAACGAGTTCCGCTGGCAATGCCCCTCCAAGGATAATTCGTCTGCATGATGCACCGACTTCGGCAAGGTTTGAAAGACTGCTCCGGTCCAGCCGGTTTAACGTCTCCTGGATCATCGGACACAACGTATTGAATGACAGGAAATGACGGAATGCATCTGCCGTTATCGCGAACCCGTCGGGAATTGCTATGCCCGTGTCGGACAAATTTCGCATCATCTCGCCCAGTGAAGCGTTCTTTCCACCGACTGCGTTGACGTCTTCAAGGGATATGTTTGCAAAAGGAACGATAAACTGTTTCATGGTAGTGATCGTTGAAGGAATTGTGATATGCTTAATCTATCCACATCTGCTGACATTGTCCATGACGGGGATTTCATACGTTCGGGACATACGTCTTCCCGGGAGAACTATGACGTCCGGCCTTATCTGTGATTTGAACAAAGAAGAACTTTGGAGCCGACGACCCGTTTACTCCACAGATCATGCAGCGCCCGATTCGCCTGCTCAAACGGGTACGTCTCAACTTTCGGCGTGATGCCAATAGAAGCCGCAAGTGTCAGAAATTCCACGACATCAGTCCGGGTAATGTTGGCTACGGACTTGATTTCCTTTTCCTGCCAGAGATGATGCTCGTATGAAAGCTTCAGCAACTCCTGCTGGTCACGCGCTTCCTTACGAATTGCGTTGATCACAAGTCTGCCACCGGGACTGAGTCTTTCCAAAGCCGAAAGCACCGGAGTCCAAACTGGCGTCGTATCAATGATCGCCTGAAGCCGTGATGGCGGAGTATCTCCAAAATCGCCAGCCCATGCTGCACCGAGCCTTATCGCGAACTCGCGTTCCTCACTATTTCTCGCAAAGACGTATATGGGCGAATCAGGAAATTGATGCCGCGCCATCTTTATCACGAGGTGTGCTGAGCTGCCAAACCCGCAGAGCCCGAGGGGCGCGGCGTTTCTTAGTCCGGTCAACACGAGGGATCGATACCCGATCGCACCGGCACAGAGCAGCGGTGCCGCTTCAACATCCGTCCACGAGGGCGGCAACAGGAAAAGAAATCTTTTATTAGCCACCATGTATTCTGCGTAACCGCCATTTACATCGCGGCCGGTTGCCCGGAACGCATCGCACAGATTTTCAAGACCCGCTTTGCAGTAATCACAGGCGCCGCACGTGGAATATATCCACGCTACACCTACACGCGCGCCGAGAGGAACGTCATCGGCAAACGCTCCACGCCGTTCGATCACACCGACGACCTGATGTCCCGGAATTACAGGAAAATGAGGCGGGCTTGTCCGTCCTTCAATCTCATCGATTTCCGTGTGGCAGATCCCGCAACACGACACCTTAATCAACACTTCGTTGGCTCCGGGTTCAGGAATGGGTACATCGTCTAGCCGCAACGGATCCGCTGTGGTGGAAAACTGACGCGTGCCATCAAGAAACCATGCTTTCATTCAAAACCATTAAGCAGTTCACTCCACAAATCCACAGGCGAAAGCTGA
>CBKWFZ010000961.1:0-1805 GCA_966673785.1 uncultured bacterium | reverse complement strand
TCAAGGACGGCATCGTATTGAGCTCCTTCATCGCTACGGAGTTGTCTCCATTGTTCTACCAGGCGTTCAAACGCCTCACCCTGCGGCGCGAACTTGCGCCCACGAATATAGTTGAACGTTGTCTCGTCCGGAGCAATCAATCCGCCGCGTGCACCCATCTCAATACTCATGTTGCAGATCGTCATGCGTGCTTCCATGGAGAGACTGCGAATTGCCTCACCGGCGTACTCCACAAAATAACCGGTAGCGCCGCTGGCTGAGATCTTTGAGATGATGTACAGGATGATATCTTTTGCAACAACGCCTTTTCCGAGCTTGCCGTTGATCTCAATCTTCATCGTCTTGGGACGATACTGCAGGATACATTGGGTGGCGAGAACCTGCTCTACTTCGCTGGTTCCGATTCCGAATGCAATGTTGCCGAATGCTCCGTGCGTGGACGTATGGCTGTCGCCGCATACGATGGTCATTCCCGGAAGGGTAAGGCCGAGCTCGGGTCCGATGATGTGAACAATACCCTGGAAAGGATGGCCGAGATCATAGAGCGTGATACCGAACTCGCTGCAATTCTTCCGCAGCGTTTCTACCTGGTGGCGGGAGAGCGCCTCCTTGATAGGGAGATGCTGATCAAGCGTCGGCACGTTGTGGTCTGGCGTCGCCGTTGTGCGCGCAGGGTTAAATACTTTCGCTCCTCTTTTCCGGATTCCATCGAAAGCCTGCGGGCTGGTTACCTCATGTATGAAGTGGCGGTCGATGTAAAGTACGTCGGGATATCCTTCGCTTTGTTTCACCACATGGGCATCCCAGATTTTGTCGAACAATGTCTTTGACTGACTCATGGTCTTATTGAAAGTCTGTTTTGGTTTTCTTTTGCCGATCGATAACAACTGTTAGTTTGTTCTGACTCTTTATAACGAAATCGTCCCGTCAGTTTTGCTGACGGGACGATCTAGTTTCTGTTATAATTCAGCTCTTCGCAGCCGTGTTAAATCCAAAAAGTTTCGAGGCAAATTCAATGTACGAAGATGAGAAATGTTAGGAGCTACATCAACATAATGTTAAAAAATTTTTACCGTTACTAACAAGTGGTTGGTAGCGGTAACGTGAGCGCTCGGCTCAGTGACCTGAACTACCACCACGGAAGAGGAAGCTTGATGTCGTTCACCGAATTCACAATGAGATCCGGTTTGAACGCATACTGCTTCAGTTCTTCGATGCGCGTGATTCCACTCAGGACAAGGATTGTTTTATATCCCATCTGAACACCGCCCTGAATATCGGTACCCATCGTATCGCCGATGATCGTTGTCTCGGCGGTTTCAAGCCCCAACGCTTTCCTGGCAGAACGCATCATGACCGGCCCCGGCTTACCGATAACAAACGCGCGCACTCCCGTGGCTTCTTCTATCATTGCAGTAGTTGCAGCGATTCCGAGATTATTCCAGCCTTGCATTTTCGGAGACGGATCGCGGTTGGTAGTAATGAACTTTGCGCCGTTGAGAATCATGTCCACTGCACGCTGAACCATTTCAAGTGTAAAATTTCGTCCTTCTCCAAGGACAACGAATTCAGGGTCGGTTTCTACAAGCGAGATCCCGTTTTCGTGGAGGCTGGTTAACAGACCGCCTTCTCCCAGTACGTACGCAGTCCCGCGGGGAATCTGGCTTGCGAGAAATTTTCCCGTCGCCATGGCGCTTGTGTAGATGTGATCCTCGGTGACTTTGATACCTAGTTTTTGAAGTTTCCGTACCGCTTCCAGGCGCGTGCGCTGGCTATTGTTCGTCATGAACATGAACGGAATATTT
>CBKWFZ010000960.1:0-1809 GCA_966673785.1 uncultured bacterium | reverse complement strand
GTGTACCGTCTTCATATCAATACACGCCCAGGTTGCGATGATCATTCCCGCGTTGCCTCACGGGCCGTTTAAGCGGGATCTGCATACCATCGGAACTCTCAAGCCAGTCGTAAATTTCGTTACTGAGATCCCTGATCAGTTCCTGGTGTTGCGGGCTGGCGATCAGATTTTTCATTTCGTGCGGATCCTCCTGAAGATCATAAAATTCATTGGTATCCCAGACGCCATGGTACCTAATCAGTTTATAACGGTCGGTCCGAACGCCGTGCATGGTCGGCGTCTGTGGAAAATCGTACTCCCAATAGTATTCATAAAAAATCCTGTCGCGCCATTCGACATCCTCCCCTTTCAACAGTGGCAGGATGCTTCGTCCATGCATTTGTTCCGGCTTTTTGATCCCGGCCACTTCGAGTATTGTCGGCGCCACATCAATATTCTGAATCATCTGCTCCATCACCCGACCGCCCTGGAAAATATCCTGACAACGAACCAGAAACGGAACTTTCGCCGACTCCTCATAGAAATGTCGTTTATCAATTAGTCCATGTTCGCCAAACGAAAATCCATTATCACCCATATAGATCACCAGAGTCGATTCGGCCAGCCCTTCCTCATCGAGATATTTTAGAACCTTGCCAACACTCTCATCGACGGCAAGCAATGATTCGCAATAGCGCTGATAGAACTCGCGAAAATTCATCTGACCGTTATACATGTAATCCACCCCATGCCAGCTTTCGCGCTGCATCTTCTGCCAGTCGGGCGTGCGATTTTCACCGTAATAATCATCTCCGCCCCATGGCTTGTTGTCAGGTGATTCCTTACCGGCGAAATCCCCTGTCCTGCGCTTGCCTTTGACAGGTGCGTCAGAAGTCCGGAATGACGGAGGCAACTCAATGGACCGCCCTGCATACTTTCCGACATGTCGTTTTGCTGGCTGAAATTCAGCGTGCACCGCCTTATGCGAGAGGTAAACAAAAAAAGGTTTGTCCCTATCCTGCTTTTTCATCCAATCGATGGCGTGATCGGTAAGCAAGTCGGTTATATACGTAGAGTCCTTGTATGACACGTGGTCACCGTTGATATTCAACGTCGGATTGTAGTACACGCCTTGTCCGCGGAAACTTTCCCAGTGATCAAATCCAGGTCGCGGATCGTCGGCGTCATGGCCCATGTGCCACTTACCAAAAAAGCTGGTAGCATAGCCCGCCTTCTGAAGATATTGCGGGAAGAATATAAGAAAATCGGGATCGGGCGCACTGTTGTCGACAACGGTATGGGTATGTGAATAAAGCCCGGTGAGAATCGAGGCCCTGCTCGGTGAACACAATGCCGTTGTCACAAACGCATTGCGAAACCATGCACCCTCTTTGGCGAGACGGTCCATATTCGGCGTCTGTAGCCACGGCACCTTGCCCGTAAAGCCCATGAAGTCGAAACGATGGTCGTCGGAGAGTATAAAGACCACGTTTCGCGGCTTGACGTTTTCGATCATTTGCATCGCAAGTTCCTGCGTCTCTTCTTTCGGCGCGGTTTCCTGTCGGCGATTGTCCGAACATGAAAGGGCGATCAGCGATACGATCAGGAATAAACAAGTATAGTTCTGTGTGCGGATGAAAGACATGATATTGATTACATGACCCGAAATGAAAGTCATAAATGTAGTCAACGAGCCGGATTTTTCATCAATGTTTTTTGACGATAGATCCTCGGGGTCACTTTCACAATTTTTTTAAACTGCTTATTGAAATGTGAAAGATTGTTGAAGCCGCACTCAAAACAAACCTGCGTTACATCGAGAACGCCTTC
>CBKWFZ010000959.1:0-1811 GCA_966673785.1 uncultured bacterium | reverse complement strand
GGTGGAAGATCAGATTCTTGAGGTGACAGTCCCTGAGGGCGCACAACCCGGTCCGATCACGATCACGTCAAACTTCGGGGAAACTGAAACCAATTTCTGGTTCCGCGATGATCGGAATATCGTTGCCAACTTCGAAGGACCGTTTGTAAACGGATTTTGGAGAGGCGGTGACTTTGTCGTCGAATCGGATCCTGATGTGCCGAACGTGAACGGGAAATTTATGCGCGTAAACCGCGGAGCACAGGGTGCGTGGCCGTATCTGGAGGTATATGGCGGACCGGCCGATGGCGATGTAGCCCAGTTAACAAAAGTTATACCTGAAGAAGCATTTATCAATCCCGGCGGATTTAGCTTGAAGTTTGAAATCAATACCCTGGAGTCGATTGCAGGTGCGAATATGCGTCTGTACTTCGGCGATGCGGGTGGCGGAACTTTTGGCGATGCCCGAAATAATATCTATTACACATGGTTGGCAAATCTCGATACGCAAGGAACCTGGGAAACGGTTACCATTCCATGGGATGAAGTTTACGCGGCTAATCAGCAATTCGCATACAATAGCAATGGGTATGGTATGTACATCTACTTCCATGGTCCGAATGCTGCTATTTATAACTTCGCTGCCGACAACTTCCGTGTAGTGCCTAATCAATCCGAGTGACAATTATGAAAACGATTATGGAAAAGAAATATTTAAAACAGACGTTTTCCGTCTTGTGCCTCGCGCTGTCACTGGTCTTTCTCAGCTCGTGCGAAGACGACGATGATAAAAACAGCGGACAAGTTGAGCTGTTGAGCTTCGGTCCGGCCGGGGTACACCACGGTGATGAAATAACGTTTATCGGGAGGAACCTCAACAAGGTGACTGCGATTACTTTTCATCCATCCGTTGAAGTTCCGAGCAGTGCATTTACATCAGCGTCAGGTGACATGATTAAGCTCACCGTCCCAGAAGCGGTGGAGTCCGGAAAGGTGATTTTAAAAACTCCGGACGGTGACATTGAGTCCAAAACAATTTTTGATCTCGAAGTTCCGGTCATCATCTCATCGGTAACAGCCGAAGCAAAACCGGGGACCAACATCACCATCACAGGTGAAAAGCTTAACTGGATACAGACTGTTACGTTCGCCAGCGACCTCGTCGTAGAGAAGGAATCTTTTGTAAGTCAGTCATTGACCGAGCTTGTTGTAACCGTGCCAATGGAAGCAAGAACGGGGTTTCTAACGTTCGAGACTGGTGGCACGGAACCGTTGATTTTTAATTCTGAGGAACCGTTGAGTGTGACACTTCCCGTCGTTGCAGGCTTGAATCCCGCGTCGATCCGGCATACTGATGAACTTACCATATCGGGTACAGACCTGGATCTTGTAACTGAGGTGAAATTTACCGGCGGAGGCTCGGTATTAAAGGCTGACTTTGTTAGCCAGTCTGAAACAGAGATCGTACTCGCGGTGCCGGCTACAACTACGGACGGGAAGTTGACCCTGGTCGTCCCCTCAGGTCTTGAAGTAGAGACCGAAGCTGGTATTATAATCATTCTGCCTAACGTCACTGCCTTTTCACCTTCGAATACAGGAGACCATGACCCGGGTGTAACCCTGACATTAACGGGAACGGACCTGGATCTCGTTCAGAAACTCGCATTCCCGAATGTCGCTGCTCCGGTTGAGACGTTTGTGAGCCAGTCGGCGACCCAGATAGAGGTTGTTATTCCGGCCGGAGCCAAAGGCGGTACCGTGGTCATCACAACCATTCATGGGTTCCTGGTTCCGATCACCGTACCATTCGGAGATCAGCTGACGCTTGCGAA
>CBKWFZ010000958.1:0-1813 GCA_966673785.1 uncultured bacterium | reverse complement strand
GAAAGGACGTTACGATTTTCTACGAAGGTGGTCCTCAATTCGATGGAAAGGACTACAAGGCATCGATGTCGTATGTGACAGGTTTCGGTGTTCGCAAATTCGTTCTTCCCGCGTCATACGTACCGACAGGATCAAGCGGAAGCCCGCTGAACTGGCCCGTGTTGCGTTATGCCGACGTATTGCTGATGAAGGCTGAAGCGCTCAATGAACTGGGGCGCACGGGTGAAGCCGAAGATCCCCTTAACGAAGTGCGTGAGAGAGCCGGACTCGAACCCGTGAGCGGACTCGGACAGGATGTGTTCCGGGAAACCGTATTGCATGAAAGACGGATGGAGCTTGCATTCGAAGGACACCGTTGGTTCGATCTGATCCGCGTTGACGATGGCGAATGGGGTCTTGCATTTCTGCATTCCATCGGTCGGACAAACGCGACGCAGAAACATCTGTTGTTCCCGATCCCTCAGGCCGAGCGTGACGTCAATCCGAACCTTACTCAAAATCCGGGTTACTAGTGTTGGAGAAAGAGTTAAATAAACGTGAGCATGCGATGCAGAAGTTGATGTTACGATGTCTGGTGGTTGTGGCGGTGATGCTGACGCGCTGCTCGGGCGAAGAGCCCGGTTCCACTCCCAAACCATTTAATCCCGGTGGCTATACGCTGGCCACTGACAGGGCACGCTATAATCCGGGCGACGCCGTTGAGCTGACGGTGACGCCGGCTCCCGGTGAAGGATTACGTGTGCGCTACAAACATCTCGGTGAAGCGATTGAAGAGGGTCCGGCGCCTGGATCTTCGTGGTCCTGGAATCCGCCCACTTCCGACTTCAAAGGGTATATGGTGGAGCTGTTTAAGCCTGCCACAGAGAAGGAGACAGAGCAGGTGCTTGGAACAATAGGCGTCGACGTTTCTTCAGACTGGACTAAATTTCCACGATATGGTTTCCTTTCGCGCTTTCCCGAACTAAGCGACCAGGAAATGGCTGACGTCGTCAGTAACCTGAATCGACATCATATAAACGGCGTACAGTTTTACGACTGGCACTATAAGCACCACCAGCCATTGGCCGGAAGCCCGGAAAATCCAACGTTGGTTTATCGCGATATCATCAACCGGGAAATCCACTTCAACACGGTAAAGGGTTATATCGATGCATGCCATGACCGCAATATGCAGGCGATGTTTTACAACCTGGTGTATGGCGCACTGAAGGATGCTCCAGCCGCAGGTGTCGATGATACATGGTATGTGTACACCGACCAGACCCATACGACAAAGGATAAACATCCGCTGTCAGCTCCCTTTACGAGTGACATTTTTCTTACGGACCCGGCGAATACAGCATGGCAGGAATACCTGATCAATGAGCATCATAAGGTCTATGCCGCTTTACCCTTCGACGGCTTTCATATGGATCAGCTGGGTGACCGAGGCACGCGCTACGACTATGACGGGAACTCAATCAATCTGGCTCAATCCTATGGTCCGTTTATTTCCGCAGTGGACGGCGACGATGCTGCGAAGTTCAATGTGATGAATGCCGTGAACCAGTATGGGCAGGAGAGTATCGCAGCCGCTCCGGTGGACTTCCTCTACACGGAGGTCTGGTCACCGAATGAGACCTATAAACAGCTTGCAGATATTATTTTGCGGAACAACGAGATCAGCAATGATGAGCTTGCCACTGTGCTCGCGGCATACGTGAACTACGACCTGGCAAACAACCCGGGCTTCTTCAACACACCGTCCGTGCTGCTCCTGGACGCAGTCATCTTTGCCTTTGGCGGTGCTCACCTTGAACTCGGAGAGCACATG
>CBKWFZ010000957.1:0-1831 GCA_966673785.1 uncultured bacterium | reverse complement strand
CCTCAAACATGGCCGGGATTGGTATTGGCACGGTCGCATGATCGTCCGTGGTCAGGAGCGCTGGATGGAGGTACGGTCGAACTTTGAAAAAAAGGAGGACGGTTCGGTGTATCGCAGGGGAATCATTCAGGATGTAACTGAGCGCAGAGAGTACTTCAAGGAGAGTGAGCTTCGGTATGATGCGCTGGTTGAACGGCTGCCCATAGGCATCGTTGTTCACAACCACGGCAAACTGATGTACGCTAACGCTCAGGCGCACGAAATCCTCGGAGCGACGCCGCCCGCGCTTGTAGGCACACACGTCCTCAATTATATCCACCCTGACTATCGCGACAACATCGTCGGCAAACTGAAGGAGGTTGCAGCCGTTACGCCGACGAAGATGGTGGAACAGAAATTCCTCCGCGTGGATGGCAGCGTGATCGAAGTTGAGACATCAGCGTTTCCTTTTGTGTTCAAAGGAGCACCGTCTATTCAGGTTATCTTCCGTGATATCACGGAACGTAAACAGGCCGAAGCAAGGTTCAAGAAGAATGAAACAATGTTCACCCAGTTGTTTCAGAACGTACCGATCGCCGTGGTTCTGCTCAACGAAAATGGCAAGGTGAATCAGGTCAACGCCGGGTTTCAGCAAATGTTTGGATACTCAATGGAGGAACTTCGTGGGAAAAACCTCAATGATTTTATTGTTCCCGACCATTTGCACAATGAAGGTATCGACCTCAACAATCTGATTACATCAAACAAGGTTGTAAAACTCGACACACTGCGTCGACACAAGGATGGCCCAATAGTCAATGTAATTTTGTACGGCGTGCCGATCATGCAGGAAAACCAGACGATCGGCATTTATGGGGTTTACATTGATATCACGGACCGCATGAAGGTTGAGGAGGAATTGAAAATACGAAATGCTGAACTTGACAATTTCGTCTATAAAGTTTCACACGATCTTCGCGCGCCGCTGTCATCTATCCTCGGCCTTGTAAACCTTGCCCGGCTTCCCGGGAATACCGATAATCCGTTGGCGTATATCGATATCATCGGCAGCAAGGTGGAGCAACTCGATCACTTTATCGGTGATGTGTTGAGTCACTCCAAGAATCTGAAGATGGACGTAACGATCAGCAAAGTGGACTTTTCGCACATCATCGACCGGACGTTCAGTGACCTGAATTACCTGGAAGGTGCGGACGAAATTAAACGAATAATAAGCGTTACCGGAGCCGAGTTTTACAGCGACCCATGGCGTATCTCTGAGATATTCAGGAATCTGATTTCGAACGCAATCAAGTACCGGCAATCGGGAGATATTCAATCTCAGGTGACAATAAAGGTGCTGATCGACACCCATCGCGCAGAGATTAGCTTTGCGGACAACGGAATCGGAATAGATGACAGCAACCTTACCAGGATATTTGAAATGTTTTACCGTGCTACGGAACAATCCGATGGATCGGGAATCGGTCTTTACATTGTGAAAAATGCCGTGGACAAGCTCGGTGGCCAGATAAGCGTGTCAAGTAAACCTTTCCAGGGTACGAGGTTTCATATTATATTGCCCAACCGAATTAAGAGCGGGATTTTCCGAACCAGCCCAATAGCCGCCGAACAAGGATGAGGATCGTCGAAGTAACTAACGAGCATCTGGCTAACGAGTTCCTGATGCTTCCGGTAAGATTGTACCGGCACGAAAGCATGTGGATACGCCCGCTTGACAAAGACATTGATAATGTTTTCGACCCGGGAAAAAACAAGGCGTTTCGCAACGGGGAGTGTATACGATGGATACTTGTTGACAACGACGACAAAACGATCGGCAGGGTCGCCG
>CBKWFZ010000956.1:0-1835 GCA_966673785.1 uncultured bacterium | reverse complement strand
GAAAATCCCGGAACGATGTGAGAACACTTTCATAATCTCCATAAATATCAAGGTGATCGGCGTCTGCCGATGTCACGATTGCAATCTTTGGATACAGTGTTAAGAACGATCGATCAAATTCATCGGCCTCCACCACAACCAGCATCTTATCGCTCACCTCTCCGCGCATGACCAGATTTGACTTGTAATTCGATGTCACGCCTCCCAGAAACGCTACCATATCCATACCCGCTGTGTAAAGGATATGCGCCACCATCGAGGACGTCGTAGTTTTGCCATGCGTACCTGCGATCGCTATCGTATCGTATCCCTCCGTTATCAGGCCGAGTACCTGGGACCTTTTCATGATGACATACCCATGATCGCGGAGGTAACCATACTCGCTGTGGTCTTTCGGAATGGCCGGTGTATAGACAACCAGCGTTTTTTCCTTGTCCGCTCTGATCTCGGCAGGAATGCTGTCCACAGAATCATCAAAGTGAATCTGCATTCCTTCCCGTGCGAGCTCGTCGGTGAGCGGTGTCGATGTCTTATCGTAACCACAAACGCGCAGCCCCTTCTTAATGAACCACCGTGCAAGGGCACTCATACCGATCCCGCCGATTCCCAGAAAGTACACCTTATCGTATTGCTCAATCTTCACGCGAGAAGTTTTTCTATTTCGTCAACAATATCTTTTGTCGCTTCCGGCTTTGCCAAACGAAGGATATTCGCCGACAGCGAGGTTCTCCGGTCATTATCGTCCATTAACCTCAGCGCTTCATCTACAAGTTTCACGGTCGCCTCGGCATCGCGAACCATTACCGCGGCATCCTTCGTCGCCAATGCCATGGCGTTACGGGTCTGGTGATCCTCCGCCACGTTGGGCGACGGAACCAGAATGCTGGGTATTCCGGCAATACACAGCTCGGATACAGCAAGCGCTCCCGATCGCGATATCGCTACATCGGCCGCGGCATACGCAAGGTCCATTTCACGCACAAAGTCCTGAACGCGGATGTTTGACAAATCATTGCCCTCCAGCCTCGCACGATAAGCATCGTAATAGCCCTTTCCCGTCTGCCAGATCACCTGGACACCGGAGTTGATTATCTTACCGATGCCGTTCAGGATGCTTTCATTGATCGTTCGCGCGCCAAGGCTTCCACCCACAATCAGCAACGTCTTCTTCGAAGGGCTGAAGTTGAAATGAGACAGCGCTTCCTGTCGCTTCTGCCGCGTAGTCAGAATGTCTTTCCGTACCGGATTGCCGGTCAGCACAATCTTGTCTTTCGGAAAATATTTTTCCATTCCATCGTATGCGACGCAAATCTTCGCCGCTTTCGACGCAACCTGTTTGTTTGCCAGACCGGCAAATGAATTCTGCTCCTGAATAACCGCAGGGATACCCGCCGCTGTCGCAGCCATCATAATGGGACCGCTTGCATAGCCGCCGGTTCCAATTACCACATCCGGTTTGAATTCCCTTACAAGTTTTCGCGCCTTAAGGAAACTTGCCACCACCTTTACGGGAAACAGTAAATTGCTCCATGTCAGTCTCCGCTGAAGTCCGCTGATCCATAAACCGACGATCGGATAGCCTGCATCCGGCACGCGCGTCATTTCCATACGCCCCCTGGCGCCCACGAACAATATCTCGGCATTGGGATGCCTTTCACGAAACTCGTTCGCGATAGCGACGGCCGGGAAAATATGCCCGCCGGTACCGCCACCGGCAATGATGAAACGGGCCTCCCCCCGGCCCCCTCCAAGGGAGGGGGAGTGGGGTACAGTCTGACTGGTATGTTGCGGTCCGTTATTCATCTATAATTAATTATTCGAATGCTTTCTTTCTA
>CBKWFZ010000955.1:0-1837 GCA_966673785.1 uncultured bacterium | reverse complement strand
TCTCCCCGGTCTTCGTAATATAAACAGTGTCCTCTTTTGCCTGTGCAAGTGCCGACAATGAGAAGAACGACAGGAAAATGACGATACAAATCCGGCTAACTGATGTTTTCATACGTGCGTGTTTATAACATCAAATTCAGATTATCGATCCCGTCGGGCAAATCTCTTTTCCCGATAGCTGAAGGTCATCTCCCGGGGTTTCAGAAAAGCTTCCTAAGGATTCGGATAATACTCGAGGGCCCAGGTTCGTCCCTGCTTTCTGACCAGATAACGCTCTGCCGGAAGCATTGCAATCATCCTGAGCTGATGTCGCTTTCTCGGTTCTTTGTCTTTGAGGTCCGGGAAATAAAGAACCGTTTCGACGAGTCGGACATTATTCGAGAAACGTACATCTACGATCCACGTACCATTGGAAAGTTCATTCATACTTTCAATGGTAAAAGACACCGGACTGATATTTCGATGCACGTAATACAGTGTTCGACCTCCGGAAATCGTCTCAAAACGCAATACCTCCGGAGCGTGCAACCTGTAATTATTCAGCAGGTTTACAGAGTCGAAATCAATGCCAAGAATCGCCTCGACATTTTTTTTCGACTGAACTTTCATAAACCCATTATCAAGCCGGTACTCATTTCGGTAGTGCGTTTTGAGGTCGGTATACTCATTCGCGTCCTTTTCAACCTGGGTTACCATTGTGACCGGAAAATAGTTTTGTTCTTGCACAACCTGGGATGCCTTGCTATCGATTTCCCGCAGCCGTTCAAAAATCAGTTGTTTCCCAATCTCCGGTGTGAGCGGTGAATTGCTATCAACAGAATTCGTCGTCAAAGAAAAAAAACCAGCTACTCCGGCAATCGCAAGCAGCAAAATTCCAATGAGGGCTCCGATGATAACTCGTCCCCGCCCGGAGTATTCCCTGCGCGAAGGTTCATGCTTTTCGCGTTGGATCGCGGCAGAAAGCGATTCAACCAAATAGTCCATACCTTTTTCAGCCCGTAGTGCAAAGGTATCAGCCATTGTTATGTCCTTGGCAAGCAACTCTTCCGGAGTTATTTCAAAAAGCACAGGCAGGATCACTTTTCCGTATTCACCTCTTGAGAGAAGCGAATAAAACTCGCGCATGGTCCAGTTTTTCTGAAGATACGTCGGGCTAAGGATCACAACACCAAAGCGGGATTTGCGAAGCCCCTCCTCGATAGAATCCGAAACGCGGTCGCCGACACTTAGCTCCCGCCCTGAGTACCAGATCCTGAGCCCTGCTTCTTCAAGCCTCGCGCATAGTTCATTGGCAATCGGAAGTTTATCTTCAACGGCGTGAGAAATGAATGCATCATACTGATAACGGGGTAAGTTCATTTTACCAAAAAGCGAATGAAGTAAACCCTTCATGATATGAGCGAATTTAGTTTCCCGGCAACCATTTCCGGTTTCCCAACTATCTGATAAACCGAAGCTGAGCTACCACGTCGTTCTTCATTTCTTTGCTCATTTGTAGCTCGTGATCTCCCAATCTGATGACGTTACCGTCAAATCCGGTGATCTGATCCACGTTCACCATATACGACCTGTGAATTCTGATCAGGCGGCTGCTTCCAATTTGTTCAGCAACCTGATTCATACTATTGGAAAGTGTATACGTCCTGGTCACACACACAACGTTACAATAGGCACGGTCGGCCCGGAGGTACAGTATGTCATCGATCCTGACCTTCACAAACACCTGGTTGTCTGTACGAAGAAAGACATAGTCATTGCGCTTTTCCGGATTCGAACGGACGCCATGACGGAATTTATCGAAAGCTATTTCGATCGCATGTACGAGATCAGATTCCTT
>CBKWFZ010000954.1:0-1840 GCA_966673785.1 uncultured bacterium | reverse complement strand
TTTTACATACTCCGGTCTCCCGACCTTAAGAAGCTTGCGGGCAGCGCTGTTGTAAATTTCTATTTTGCCGTTCTCCTTGAAGATGATAAGACCAATTCCGACGTGCATTACGATATTTCGGTAAAACAAAAACTCAGAGTCTTTTTCAGAGCGCGCCGAGCGAAGCTTTGAGAGCGCTTCATTCAGTTCACGATGCAGCCGCATAACCGAGGGGTCGTCACTTTGTGTCTTGAAAGAGTAGGAGAGGTCGTCGAACTGAATCGAGTCGAGGAAGTTAGCAATGTTGTGGTGTGAGCGATCGAGATACTCGATCAGCAGCTTTGCCTGGTATGCGCTTGCACCCAGAAAAATCAGTGCAAAAAAGAAGTTGCCTCCTGACGAAAGGAAGAATGCAAAAAGAAAAATGGAGGCCGCGAGAATCGCAATCCTGGGCAATACGGGTGACCTCCAGTTAAAATTCATGTGATGAGGAATATTGTTCATCTCCAACTCGTCCTGCCGGCTAAGGAAGTCTTGTTAAGCTTTTCCCGCCGTCATAAACCGTATTTTTCCATCCGTCTGTACAATGAAGCGCGGGTAAGCCCCAGTTCATCGGCTGCCTTGGATATGTTTCCATTGTGCATCTGAAGTGCCTTGACGATCGCAGACTTTTCAACTTCATCGAGGTTGAGTGTATGATTCGACGTCGATGAGCTGAGCGTCCGGCTCAACAGGAAATCGCTTTCCTGCAGCGTCTCTGAATCCGTCATGATAACACCTCTTTCAATGGCGTGCTGCAGCTCGCGAATGTTACCCGGCCATGCGTAACGCTTGAGTTTATCCATGGCATCAGCGGCAATTGACCGCACCGGCTTATGATACTTCTTTGCGTAATAGTTCAGGTAATGATCGGCGAGCAGGGGGATGTCTTCCACACGGTCGCAAAGCGGTGGCACATGGATCTCAACCGTATTGATCCGGTAAAGCAGGTCCTGTCTGAAAGTGCCTTCCTGAACCATCTTTGGCAGGGGCATGTTCGTCGCGCAGATCAACCGTATGTCTACCGGTTGAGGCTGATTGGCGCCAACCCGGGTCACCTGCCGTGACTGAAGCGCGCTCAACAGCTTACTCTGGAGACTGAGACTCAAATTTCCAATTTCGTCGAGGAACAAGGTGCCGCCGTTAGCAAGTTCGAATCTGCCGGGACGGTCCTCGCGCGCATCGGTAAAGGCGCCTTTTTTGTGCCCGAATAATTCACTCTCAAAAAGCGTCTCGGTGATTGCTCCCATGTCGACAGAAACAAAGCTGTTGTTGGCCCGCAGGGAACGCTGGTGTATCGCCCGTGCAATCAATTCCTTGCCCGTTCCGTTTTCTCCGAGTATCAGCACGTTGGCGTCAGTTCGGGCAACCTTCTCGATCAAGCCGAACACCTCCTGAATCGCAGGACTTTTTCCGATGATGTCACCGAAAGGTTTGTTGATCTGCTCTTCAAGCATCTCTTTAGCCTTTTTGAGCTTATCAACCTGATTGTACGACTGCTTAAGTTTGATCGCCGTTGAAATCGTAGCGATCAGTTTTTCGTTTTGCCACGGTTTCAGAATGAAATCAGTTGCACCAGCCTTCAAGGCGCGCACGGCCATTTCGACGTCTCCGAAAGCGGTGATCATGATCACTACCGAAGTCGGGTCGTGCGAAAGGATCTGCTCAAGCCAGTAGAAGCCCTCCTTGCCACTGGTAATATCCTTACTGAAATTCATGTCAAGCAGGATAACATCATAGGTGTCGTTATTCAGCAGAAAAGGAATCTTCTTCGGATTCTTTTCTATGATAATATGATGTCCCTGTTTTTTGAGAAGCATCT
>CBKWFZ010000953.1:0-1845 GCA_966673785.1 uncultured bacterium | reverse complement strand
TCATTAGTGATCATTGACGTTATTCGCACGCGAGAAAACGAAACTGAAAACACCTAAACGATCTTTTGATGAAAAGCGTACCATAAAGCTTCCCCCGCACTGTCTTTCCTGACTCTTTAATCCTTCGTTCTTTTCGCCTTACCGGAAAATGAAAAACTCTCTCTCCGTATTTTCATTCCTGTTTCTCGCCGTGCTTTCTGCAAGCTATGGCCAGACGGAACAGGAATTCAAAACCACCCCGACTTCAGTCATCGGGTACATAGAATACCTCCCCCCGGACTACGACGCCAATTCATTTGAGTATCCGCTTGTTGTTTTTCTGCATGGTTTGGGTCAGCGGGGTCCGAACAGCACGGATCCTGAGGTGCTCAAGACAGGGTATCATCATCTAGTCACGTACGGACCTCCAAAACAAGTAAAGACCGGTACGCAATTTCCTTTCATCCTTGTATCTCCGGCGCTGAAATCGAACTATGGCGACTGGCCATCGTGGTATGTGATGGAGGTAATCGAGCATGTGCGAACCTATATGCGCATCGACCCAAAACGAATTTATCTTACCGGGCCAAGTCTTGGCGGTGGCGGAACCTGGGTCACGGCGCAGGATTATCCCGATTATTTCGGTGCAATCGCACCGGTTATGGGCAGCAGAAACAGTCTGGCCAAGGCATGTGACATCGCTAAATCAGACCTTCCGGTTTGGGCGTTTCACGGCGATCGGGACAACGTTGTTCCTTTAAGTCGCAGCGTGAACATGGTCAATGCAATTAACGCCTGCAATCCCGGCATCAAGGCACGGATGACGATCTATGAGGGAGTCGGTCATAACGCCCATGTGTACGCGTATGACCTCGGCGAAGTGTATCAGAAACCAAACCTTTACAAGTGGCTGCTGTCCTGGGAAAATGATCTTGGCAACAAGATTCCTGAAGCTGAAGCCGGCCCCGATCTCACTACGCGTGCGGGCAATACCATTGTGCTCCGCGGAAAAGGATCTGATGCCGATGGAACGATCGCCAACTACAGTTGGATCATGCTGAAAGGAGCCGGTGCGACGTTGTCAGGCCGGACCTCTCCGGACGTGTCGGTGTCCGGGCTTCAGAAAGGCACGTATGTTTTCCGGCTCACGGTCCGTGATAACGACGGAGCAATTGCCAGTGATGATGTTACTGTTGTCGTTGACGGCACCGGCAACATTTTCCCGGTTGCAAACGCCGGCGCTGACAAGACCATCACGCTTCCGGTGAATTCGGTAGTGATCAGTGGTTCAGGTTCTGATTCCGACGGGACGATTACATCCTACACATGGACAAAAGTTTCCGGCGGGACCGCGGCGCTTTCGGGTGCGGGGACAGCCAAACTGACCGCGAGCAATCTCCAGGCCGGCAGTTACACATTCCGGCTAACGGTTAAGGACAACGCCGGCGCGTCCAGTTCGGATGACGTGAACGTGTTTGTGAACAGGGCGCCGACGGTAAGCGCCGGCGCTGATGTCGCGCTCACGCTTCCTCAAAATTCTGCAACGATCAAAGGTGTTGCCACCGACGCAGACGGAAGCATAAAAAGCTATGCGTGGACGAAGATATCCGGGCCCGCTCTTCAGATGTCAGGAACCACAAGCACCGATCTTGCGATCAGCAATCTTATTGAAGGAAAATATGTACTCAGACTCACCGTCACCGACAACAGGAACGCGTCCGCTTACGACGAAGTAACCGTCACCGTGGCCCCTGCGGCTACGGCGAACAAGACACCGGTTGCAAACGCCGGCGCTGACAAGACCATTACGATTCCGGTGAATTCGGTAGTGATCAGTGGTTCAGGTTCTGATTCCGACGGGACGAT
>CBKWFZ010000952.1:0-1847 GCA_966673785.1 uncultured bacterium | reverse complement strand
GGAAACCACTGAAACATTTTCGCGCGCTTAACCCCCGCGCTAGGGCATGACGACAATTCCTTCCGAAAAGGTCACCCAGTTTGTGCTTTTAAAATAAAAGGTTGTAATTTAATCGTATGATTGCTGAATCTATCATGCTGCAAAAGAACATCCTTCTCGTCGATGATGACTCAATTGCCAATTTTTTAATTGAGCGGATCGTACAATCCACCGGACTGGCCAGGAAAATAGTGAAGGCTCTGAACGGGAAAGAGGCATTGAAAGTATTCACCGAATCGTCCGGCAGTTCCCTTCCGGAAGTCGTATTGCTGGATCTCAATATGCCGATCATGAACGGCTTCGAATTTCTCCAGGCATACCGCAATCTTGAATTCGACGAGAAAGACAGTGTGCTGATCATCCTGGTAACATCTTCGAACAACCCGGAGGACCTAGAGAAAGCAAGAGAGATGGGAATTAAGTATTATCTCACCAAGCCGGTCTCCGCGGACACCATCAAAGGAATTATTCTGAAAGAATTTGAAAACGGATCGCTACATCCGAATTGATCGCAGCATAAGCAACGTACACAGCTGACGGTGATCTCCAAGACTCCTCTCCATATCCATTCCCGACATCTCCAGCAAATCGTGGATCATTTCGTTGTCGTACTTTTGTGACAATCCCACTGAGATCGTTTCCCAGGAATTGAACGCTATCTGAAAACCCTGCCGGGAAAATTTCACTACCTGTTCAGTCTGGCTAACGAGATACCTTCTGCATGTTCCGGTGACCGCATCGTAAATCGGCCAGTATTCGAACTGCTGAGGATCGAAGTTTGCGCCCATCTCCCGGTTCATCCGGATCAGCGCATTCTTATGGTATAATGTGTTGACGCCTTTGTAATCGTAATACGCTTTTTCAATTACCGCCGGAGATTTCATCAGATCAAGATTCAACAGGACGCGGTCCCGCTTACCGGAGCGTAGCGATACAGCCTTCAATGTGATGGCCAGATCATTCAATTCGTATCCATCGGCCGCCGGGCCCACCAGGAACAAGGTAGGGTTTCCGTTCAACGACAGCTCGTCAAATGCATCCGAAAAATCAGGCGTTGCCTCTTTCACGAAAACCTGCGCTCCTAAGCGCCCTAACTCGTTCTGAACCCCGCCGGCATTCACCGCGGAATGGGAAACCGGGTAATAATCGAAGACGGTACCGGCATGGGCAAGCTCGCGGACGAGCGAAAGATCGAAAAGCGGATGATCAATCCAGTGAATCACATTCCATCGCTTGCTTTCCGCCCGCAGGTTACCGGCAATGGCTTTATGATAGAGAGAAGATAACTCATGTAGTCCCGGCGCAAGGTAGAATTCGGGCAGCCGTGTTACTTCATCGAAGATAGCCACGCCGTTGGTATCCATAAGAACCCATTCCGGAAGGTATTTTACCTCCCCGAGCAATCCTTTTCTGACTGCATCGTCAATTCCCGGCTGAATCCTTCTTCTTCCGATCTCCATGACTCATAAACGACGTTACCCGTAAAAATATGCAGGCCTCCCTGCTTTTTAAGGTGCCGGCAACGAAGTTATTCAGGCGGGCCGGTCGTGTATTTCAGGAAGTTATTGATCATCTGCACATATCCTTCATAAGAATCCGGCTTGGACACCACGGCCACAACGCCCCGGCCGACGCACTCATCCACAAAACTACGGTCGTTATAAGTTGAGTAGATGATCACCGGGATTTGCGAGAACGCATCGTCGCGCTTTATGATCTCCAGCGCTTCCCGTCCGCTCATCAGCGGCATGTTCTGGTCGAGGATGATCAGATCCGGCAAATGAACAGGATTGTTTATCGACTTAAGA
>CBKWFZ010000951.1:0-1854 GCA_966673785.1 uncultured bacterium | reverse complement strand
GTTGAAGAACGCGGTACGTCTAAGGTTGTCAATTGAAATATATACCGCGACGTTGCGGTCATCGTAAACGATTCGGTTTGATGCCGGGAATCGCTGGAGATTTCCGGAGATCGCCTGGCCCAGCAGTTCTTCGTCGCTGGCCGATGCCTCTTCAAACACAAGCGTCGTTGCCGGCGGGAAATCCGTTTTGCTGACAAAAACCAACTCGCCCTGAGGTGTCTTGTTTGCGTAGTTGAATTCGTATTCCGCCATGAATGTTGCCTGATCCTGCTCAAACAGGAAGCTGAAGAAGGAATAGTTCTCAAGAATCAGTTCCAGGCCGAGTGAGCTGTCGATACGGTAGGTTATGGTTTGTTCGAAAAATTCTGAATCGTTTTGTGGCAGGTCGGATTTGATGGTGACCTGGTTGTCTTCATCAAAATCCATTAACACCCAATACGCGCCGGATTCCGACTCCGGCTGGTAACGGACGCGCCACCCGTTTGCCGGGCGGACGAGGTCGGCCTTAAGAGCGGCGATTGCTTCGGCAGAACGCTCATCGGCCGATTTATCGAACACGGGCTCGTGGTCTTCTTTACATGAGAATGCAATCAACAGGATCAGGAATGCAAAGATCTTTTTCATTCAGGTAATTTTTGTTGCACTAAGGCCCTGACCTCAAGCAGGTCGACACCGGTGTTCTGTAGGTAATGGGAGAGGACAGCATTGTACTTTGTTCTCAGTTTCGCGCGGCGTTCATTGCGCGCGAGACAATCTGCCGTCGAACACTCCTCATCGTCAATATATATATCGAAAAAGTTCTCGTCAAAAAGCAGGAACGCGACCAGCTCGGCGAAATCTTCATTGTACGAGCTGGTTCCGTAAGGCGACACAAATCCACGCTGAAGAGCCTCTTCATCGCTGAGGTTATACCAGGAACCCGAACTTGTATAGCCTTCCGGCGATATTTCCTGCCAGCTGGGCGGCAGGTTGTAGCGTTGGTGCATGATGTGCGCGAACTCGTGGTAGATCGTTCCCAGCTGACGCAATATCCATCCTTTGTTGCTGATGTCGATATCGTTCACTTCAGTGAGTGTGATTCGTGCACCGGCGTCTGCGGTACCCAGCGTGACAGTTCCGTCTTCATTAAAGATCGAGGAGCCGATAAAGACTACTTCTGCCGGAACATGGTCCCGGAAAAAGCGGTCGCCATTTTCGGCATCCACGAAGGGTTCTATCCAGAAGCTCTGGAGGAACTCAAGCATGGGTATGACCACTTCACGGCGGGGCGGGGTCACCCGTTTTGTCTGATCGACGTAACGGTCGACGAACTTGAAACGAACTGCAACCCCATACGGGTCGATGAAGTTCTCCTGCACGTAGATATCCAGCGGATCATCGGAATCCGGCGATTCTTTAACGGGTGCGTTGACTTCTTCGTCCGGATAACAGGATGTCCAGACGGTGAAGCCAATCAGAAAGATGAAAAATGTAACCTTTGCTCTCATAGCACTATGCGTTATCTCGGGTTAGGTTCAAGACCGCCGACGTCGATGGCAGCCTGGGGTATTTGTAAAACTTTCCGGTTATCTTCCGGCTCAAGGGAAATAAGGCCAGACTCTGTAAGATGATTTACAGGGATTCTGTACCGTTTGATATCGAACCAGCGAAGCCCTTCGTGCATAAATTCCTTTCTACGTTCATCCAGAATAAAGACAATGGTAACCAGCTGGTCATCGTTCGAGCCGTAATAGTTTCGGAGAACCTGACTTGTCAGTGCCGGATCATTCGCATACCGAAGGTTAATAAGGACCTGCAGATCGGCACGGGCGGCTGCCAGATCACCGGCTAGGGCATACGCTTCGGCGCGGTTAA
>CBKWFZ010000950.1:0-1858 GCA_966673785.1 uncultured bacterium | reverse complement strand
CGATTCACTAAGCTACTTCAGAATTGAGCAGACGGGGAGGTATCGCACTGCGCCTGTTTTTGTGTATAGATTTGATCTTATGACAGCTAACCTGGTGACCAAAGTGGGACCGAATTACCTTGTTGACGCCGGCAAGCTGATTGAACAACAGGTTAAAATAGGGCCGGATGAAATGGACCGGAAACTCAACATCTATTACGACAACGCGCGTAGCTATAAATTTGTCATTGAGATCGGTGTTCCCAAGGGATACGAAGTTCAGGGATTGGAGAATTTTAACAAGAAAGTCGAGAACCAAACCGGAGGGTTTGCAAGTGCGGCCAGGTTGGTTGACGGGAAGATCATCATTGAAACAACAAAGCATTATGGCGCAAACTACGTGCCTGCCAGTGAGTGGAAAAATATCGTTGCTTTCCTGAACGAAGCTTCATCATTCAATGAGCAAAAGATTCTTCTAAAGAAGATATGACCGCTGGCTGGTATCGCACAGGGATTGATGCAGTGTAGGATGGGGTAAACGCAGCTCCTTTTGGATTGGTGACTGGGGTATTGTGATAATTTCTTTTAAATTGGTCTTGCCCACCCGGCAATTTTGTAGCAGGTCGCCGAGGGGCAAGCTTAATTTATCTGATGAGAAATCAATCCAGCCTATTCAACCTCGCCATGTTCAAGAACTATTTCAAGAGCGCCGTACGTAGCCTCTCGAAGTATAAATTCTTCACAACCTTAAATGTCTTTGGCCTGGCATTGGGCATGTCCCTTATGCTGCTCTATGTGGCCATGGTCGTGTTTATTTTTCAATTCGATAACTTTCATGCAAACAAGGATCGCATATACCGGGTGATCACACATGTTCAGGATCGGCAGGATAATCCATCCTTCGCATCCTCTCCTTTCGGAGCTGCTGTGCTTTTAAAGGACAATTTCATCGGTCTGGAGAAGGTTGTGCGTATTCACCAATCGACCAACAAAGATATCCGATACGGAGACACCAGTTTTCCTCTTAAGAAATACTTTGTGGATACTGAGTATCTTTCAATGTTCACCTTTCCGCTGCTGCAGGGCAATTCCGCTACGTCGCTTGCGAAGCCAAATACAATGGTTATCACAGAGTCCGCCGCGGCAAGGATTTTTGGGGACAAGGATCCGATGGGTGAGCTTGTATTTATTGAGCCGTTCGGTGAAGTAATGGTCACAGGCGTGGCGAACGACATGCCAAAGAACACGCACCTGAAGGTCGAGGCCCTGGTCTCCTTCGCTACGCTCACATCTTACCATGGCGCTTCGTTCATAGACGACGAAAAAAACTGGAACAACTTCTACAACGCATATACTTACCTTCAGTTCTCCGACAATGCAAATCCCTCTGCCATTGAAGCGTTCCTCAATGACGTTGCAAAGAAAAAATACAAGACGTCTGAGTTCCAGGCTTCATTTGAGCTTCAGTCACTCGATAACATCGTACCCGGACCTCAGCTCGACAATAACCTAGGCAACGAATGGAGTTACCAGGAAATGTTGCTCATGGGAGTCCTGCCTATGCTGATACTCTTCGCGGCATGCAGTAACTATGTCAGCCTGGCTGTCTCTCAATCCCTGAGACGGATGAAGGAGATTGGCGTGCGGAAGGTAATGGGAGGACAAAAGAGGCAGATCTTTATGCAGTTTCTGATGGAAAGCACGATCATCATGCTGCTCGCGGTTACCTTGTCGTATTTCTTCTTCGAGATCATCCGGGAGGAAACCCTGTCGATTACCGGCGAATTTGATTTGGTGGATTTGAATCCAACGCACGGGACTTTCCTCGGTTTCTTGTTCTTTGCACTCGTGGTTGGTTTTATCGCCGGCATCGTACCCG
>CBKWFZ010000949.1:0-1859 GCA_966673785.1 uncultured bacterium | reverse complement strand
CCATCGCCCGTATAATGAACTGAGTGCAAAGGAACAACAGCTGCTGTGGGAAGGGAACGAATACTTCGACGGGATAAATGACTTCTTCAGATACCTGGAATCCAAGCTTCACAAGATTCAATACCGTGTGTTGCTATCGCGTTACCGCGGGCGAACGAATTGCCCGGATTGCAAGGGCACCCGCCTTCGAAAGGATGCACAATACGTTAAGATCGCCGACACGTCAATTACCGACCTTGTGCTGCTCCCGATTGAGGAGGTGATGACGTTTTTCGAACAGCTTAAACTCTCGGCCTTTGACAGGCAGGTCTCCGACCGGATCATCACTGAAATAAAATCCAGGCTTTCCTATCTGGTGAAGGTCGGGCTCGGTTATCTGACCCTTAACCGCCTTACCTCAACGCTGTCAGGAGGAGAATATCAACGCATTAAACTGGCGACTTCTCTCGGAAGCGCTTTGGTTGGGTCGATGTATATCCTCGATGAACCCAGCATCGGACTTCATCCACGCGATACCGAAAGAATGGTCGGTGTGCTGAAGTCGCTTCGTGATCTGGGAAACACCGTGATCGTGGTCGAGCACGAGGAGGAAATCATGAGAGCGGCCGATCAGATCATTGACATCGGACCCGATGCGGGTAGCCATGGCGGTGAACTTGTCTTTCAGGGGACGATTCACGATATGAATGGCAAGATCCGGTCGCATACGTCCGACTACCTTACCGGTCGGGAAATAATCCCGGTACCGTCGCGAAGACGAAAATGGCGCGACTCTATTATGGTTGCCGGGGCTCGCGAAAACAACCTGAAAAACCTGACGGTAAAATTTCCCCTCGGTGTGCTCACCGTCGTTACGGGTGTCAGCGGCTCAGGGAAGTCCACGCTCATCCGGAAAGTACTGTATCCTTCGGTTGGCAGACTGTCGGGTTCTGTGACTGAAGTGCCAGGGCGCTATGATAAGTTGGAAGGCGACTTTAACAAGATCACACAGGTTGAATTTGTGGATCAGAACCCGATTGGAAAATCGTCCCGCTCGAACCCGGTAAGTTACGTGAAAGCATATGACGTAATACGGAACCTCTATGCGGACCAGCCACTGTCAAAGCAACGGGGCTACAAACCCTCTCATTTTTCGTTCAATGTAGAGGGGGGACGTTGTGAAACCTGCGAAGGCGAAGGGGAGATCCGCGTGGAGATGCAGTTTATGGCGGATATTTTCCTGCGTTGCGAAAGCTGTCACGGGAAACGGTTCAAGAACGAGGTGCTCGAAGTGGAGTACAACGGCAAGAACATTGCCGACGTCCTCGAGATGACGGTTGAAGAGGCGCTCGGGTTTTTCCGCGACCGCAAGGGCGTTCACGATAAGATTCAACCGCTCTTTGATGTTGGCCTCGGCTATGTCCGCATGGGACAATCGTCAAACAGCCTCAGCGGCGGGGAGGCACAACGCGTCAAGCTTGCGTCCTTCCTGGGAAGAAATTCCTCCGATGAGAACATTCTGTTCATTTTTGATGAACCGACAACGGGACTTCATTTCCATGACATTTCAAAGCTCCTTAAGGCGATCAACGCGCTGGTAGATCAGGGCCATACTGTAATTGTCATCGAACACAATCTTGAAGTGATAAAATGCGCGGACTGGATTGTGGATCTTGGTCCGGAGGGAGGAGAAAAAAATGGAGGTCGGCTGATGTTCGAAGGCACGCCCGAGGAAATGGTGAAAAAGGGAAAGGGACACACTGCCGAATTTCTCCGGACAAAACTTGGATGATCGAATTGTAGGGAAGTGGCTACTTCACTATCTTATCAAACGAAGCTCCGATGCCCTTGATCAGCGATGAACTGAATCCCTGATGTTC
>CBKWFZ010000948.1:0-1860 GCA_966673785.1 uncultured bacterium | reverse complement strand
GAGTCCGTCCGCTTCTGGTGAGCCACGAGTTCCGCCGGCATTTCAACGATCTTCTTGTTTCGCGAATAGTAATTGAAATATGACGGGTGATATTGATAGTAATTAAGGCGCTGGGTTAATATCTGGCTTCGCAATGAATCGAGGTCGCCTTCCAGCTCGTTGAGATTGCGCATAATGCGGTTGCCCTGAAACCACTTCTTGTCGGTCCGTTCGAACTGAAACGATGAAAGGTCGAAAACGATCTGACTCTTGGCGAATTTGCTTCTGCTCAGTGCTTCCGAGCTCGTCCTCCCCTTGGCGCCCATATCCCTTTGCGATGTTCCACCTTCGGAGTAGTTATAGCCGTCATAGAGTTCGAACTTCAGATAACGCTCG
Source organism: uncultured bacterium (assembly GCA_966673785.1). Taxonomy (GTDB): domain Bacteria; phylum Bacteroidota; class Bacteroidia; order Cytophagales; family Cyclobacteriaceae; genus Ohtaekwangia. The sequence goes on along the minus strand of CBKWFZ010000948.1, from coordinate 1,485 downwards.
TTCAGGATGGTGTACATTTTTCCGGAATCGGCAACGGTAACTTCCTTGTTGCCGTCGCTTTTTCTGTGATCGTACACGACGACGTCCTTGAGCGTTATTCCGTCGGGAAATTTCTTGTTCACCTTGATACTGATGTCGGTGATGCCATTGTAAAATGCACCTTCGCGCAGGTCGAGTGCCGGTTTCTTTTGTTTGATGTCGTACAAAAGGCTGTATGCCTCAAGGGCGGCTTTCGGAACGAGGTTGTTGTTTGCGTAAAACGCCACGAAAGTCAGGAAGATAACGAAGAAGAAGATCGGGCGTAACGTACGGACGAGCGAAATGCCGGAGCTTTTGATGGCAGTGAGCTCGAAATGCTCGCCGAGATTTCCGAAGGCGATCAGGGACGAAAGCAGCACGGCCAACGGTAGCGCTACTGGAGTCATGAAGATGGCGAAGTAGAAGAGCAGCTGCGTGATCACCTCGGCGCCAAGGCCTTTGCCAATGATGTCGTCAAAGTACTTCAGCATGTGCTGTGTAAGCAGGATGAACACCACCACGAGGAATGTCATCAGGAACGGCCCGAGAAAGGCACCCAGCACTAGTTTGTCAATTTTCTTCATGACCGGTCGAATGGATCAAAAATAAAGCCACGGTTTGAAGAATAAGGCTGATTACGCCCAAAAAGTTTTCATCCGCCTACAGTCTTACGCAGTTTTTCAACAAGGCCGTCCCAGAGGTCCTGCAACTCCTGCATGTCTTCAAAATCGGAATAGTCGATGACTCTCAGGTAGACTGACTGTGTGAGGTCGTTAAAATCGAGGCGAAGCTCGAAATAAGACGGGTCGCTTTCGTCCTCTGCCGTTTCAGGCAGAAACTCAAACCGCGCGAAGTGGTTTGTCCGGTGCGCGGCAAGCCTGGCTATGTGTTCCTCATGATCCCAATAGAACTTGAACGTCTTGTTGATGTTGTTGATACGGACATCGTCAGCAAACCATTCCGCGAGCCCCCCGGCGGTCTGAATATAGGGGTACAGCATTTTTATGGAAGCATGAATTTCATAATCAGCCGTAAACAACTTCTTTTTTGGCATGCGCTGAATTTAGAGTAAATTCCCGAGTATGTCAAAATAAGCGGGATAAAGTTGCCCCCTTTGACATATGCAAAAAATCCCTGCGCGATATCATTCGCAAACCCGAACAAGGCAACTAATTCCAACTGCAATAACCCGAGCACCTGGCTACCGTTTGCCAGAAGTATGAAGCGTGGACAGAGAGTGGACAGAGACTGGACAGAGAGTGGACGAACGCTGGACCAACAGTGGAGGATGATCGGACAAACCTGAAGGTTGGCCGAAGGCATATGCAGGATCGACGAAATGAAGGATTAATGATTCACGGCCTGGATCGACCGGCTGCCGGCAGAATTAAAGTAGCGCGGGGGGGAGTTGAACCCCCGACCTTTGGGTTATGAATCCAACGCTCTAACCACCTGAGCTACCGCGCC
>CBKWFZ010000947.1:0-1863 GCA_966673785.1 uncultured bacterium | reverse complement strand
TGGATGAAGCGTTTCGCGACGGCAAGATTGACTTTACCGGTCTGGAGTTCTCAATCGGTTTGATCTTCGATACATCAGGAGGCGCTCCGCCACGACGGAACAACAAACGCAGGCGATAATTTGGTGGCGTTGCCAGCTAGGTTGTATTCCGGCGGATAGGTGAATCTTCGTAGAAGTGCGTATCAAAAGTCCTGGTTGAGGTCCGCTTGTCTTTCAAAATCCGGATCACCATCCAGATCAGAAGGCCCTGACTCAGCAAAAGAAGCCAGAAGACAATGGCAAATCCAACGGGTAAGGTAGATGCAATCACATAAACGAGCACAACACCCGTCGTCAGCGATATCACAGTATTAAGGCTTTTCATCATCCATCAGTTTAATCCGCACGAATATCCGCCTTTCATTTCATGTACAAGATAGCTACTTTAGCCATCCGAAACTGACAGAATGCCCGTACTTCTATGAAAAATTTAGTTTTGTCCCTGGTTGTAATCCTGCTTACTGCCCCCTGTGTTTCTGCACAAGACGACCGCGAATACTACCAGATCAGAGTTTACCACTTAAAAAGCGATGCCCAGGTTTCAACCGTTGAGACGTACCTGGAAAAATCTTTATTACCCGCCTTGCACGAGGCCGGTATCAGCAACGTTGGCGTCTTCAAACCGGCCAGGAAAGACACCACCGGTCAGCGCGTATTTCTGCTCATCCCGTACCGGAACTTCGGCGATATTCCTGCGATAGAACGGAAAGTGCAGGAACGGTTGCAGTCTTCGGCCCCGGCTCAGGCATACCGTGACGCAGCACATGACAACCCGCCTTATGAGCGAATGGAAGTAATCCTGTTAAGCGCGTTTAAACTGCATCCCCGACTCACAAAGCCGACACTTAAGGGCCCCCGTGCCGAACGCGTATACGAACTCAGAAGCTACGAAGGCCATACCGAAAAGATCTTTCAGAATAAGGTTCACATGTTCAACGAAGGCGGCGAGATCGCGCTCTTCGACCGGTTGGGTTTCAACGCTGTTTTCTACGGCGAGGTAATCGCAGGCTGCAGAATGCCCAACCTGATGTATATGACGTCGTTTGAGAATATGGCCGAACGCGATCAGCACTGGAAGACCTTTGGTTCCGATCCCGAATGGAAAAAGCTGTCGTCAATGCCGTTTTATCAGAAGAACGTTTCACGCGCCGACATCAACCTCCTCTACCCTACGTCGTACTCGGATTTCTGACATCGCCTAGATTGAACTGAGACTGCGATTGCTGACCAGAAGCTGGATGGCGCGCGCCAGTAATTCAGCGCAACTTACAACCTCCACTTTGGGATGGTCAACATGTTCGATCACCGAGTCTGAAATGTACAATTTCCGGATCCGCGAACGTTCGAGGTTTTCAAGCGCCGAACCACTGAGTATTCCATGTGTGCAATAGGCGCAAACAGACTTCGCCCCATGTTCGACAAGCAGGTCCGCCGCCTTGGTCAGCGTTCCCGCGGTATCGACGAGATCGTCAATGATAATTACGTTTCGTCCCTCCACATCGCCGATGATTTCCATGTGAGCGACCTGATTCGGCTTCAGACGCTCCTTGTTGATGACAACCATCTCCGCATCGAGGTGCTTTTTGTATTGCTTGATGCGCTTGATTCCTCCGAAGTCGGGGCTGCAGAGGCACAGGTCATCCTGATCACTGCCCTTGATATGATCGACAAAAAGACGCAGCGATGACAACGGAAGAGAGTGCACCGGCAGAAGCTCGGAGGCGAGGGGGAGACCCCAACGTCACCTGGGCTGACACCGCCACCCACATTGGCGAGGACTACTCCGGCGGCATCATCATGGTCGCCGACGAGCGCGTCGATAAG
>CBKWFZ010000946.1:0-1866 GCA_966673785.1 uncultured bacterium | reverse complement strand
ACTACATCATATAGCCCTATGCCGTTGGGAAAGTATGCCTGGACCGGTGACATCAGTAAAAATCCATCGGCGGTATTCATTTTCGTGGCTACACATGGACGTTGATCCTCCGGATACTTGAAGTTGCCAAGCGCACACCCCTTTCCATTCAGATCCCGGTTCCGGAAATTCCAGTTGGTAAACCATGGATAAAGTATTTCCGGGTTCGAAAGCGACACTTCCTTTTTTTCAAATTTACGACTCATCTCCTTTCCATCTTCGTAAATCTTCACCTCAGCTGTATTCCCATCAAAACCCCATTGCGATGGCTTGTCAAGTCCCGCGGCGGCAAGCTGCCACTCTTCCAGGGAAGGAAGCCGAAAGCGTACCTTCCTGTATTTTCGCCCGGCCGTATTGTTGTATTGATCCGTCAACCACGCGCAATATGCCTCTGCGGCCTCGAAGCTTATGTTGACAACAGGATACCGCGAAAAGTATTTCTCCTTTTTGGTAGGAATCCGGTTCGAATGATAGCCCTTCATGAATGAAAGCGCAGGTTCTTCGTACTGGTCGAGATGAATCCGGCATTTCTCATACAGCTCATTCATGTTGTTACGTGACAGGTACTCGAGGAACTCGTTGTACTGCTTGTTCGTGACCTCGTATTCCTGTGCATACACCGACTGAAATACAGGCTTGAAAATTCCCTCGATCGTTTTTACATCTATTCCCGCCGGGACAATCGGTGCCGGCGTCTCTCCTTCGCGTCGTAAAAAATTCCTCACCAGCGCGGACTTGCCAGCGCCCTGCGCGATACGAACGATCGTCGATTCGAGATCATCGGCACGTTCCTTTTCGCCGAGCTCCCTGTAACGATCGAGCAGAAGCAGCATCGGCACGAGGTAATTGGCACTCAACACGCGACCCGCAGAATGAATGCTCTCCCCATTGAAGTCGACCACGAGATAGTCCATGAGGAAACGATTCTCGAGGTTTGACCGGATGCTTTCGATATTATCAATACGGCTTGCGCTGGCCTGCGATGCAAGTCCGACCACATACAACTGATCCTTTAGGTTCACAAGATTTTCACGCGCAACAGTAAGCGCAAAGTAGAATTGCCGGGACGGGTTTTGCCGGGGAAGCAAGGTACTCAACTCCGCTTTCGTGGCAAGTATTGTGTTTTCAAGAATGAGGCCAAGACCGGAAAGCTTCCTGTTCCGGTACTCTTCGCTGACCAGAAGATCCAGATCCAATACCGCCACGTCCTTGCGTATGTTCATGACATCCTGCAGCAGCAGGATCGGCAAGGTTGTGTTGTCGCTATCCGTTATGAGCAGCGCCTCTTCGGGAACTGACATAAGCACGTTGTACGAATAGTTAAGGAGCGAGGGAGCCACGAGGCCGGAATGAAACAAGCGCTGACTAAACGCCTTGCGCTCGCGTTCAACGCCCTTGAACTCATACATCAGTGCCAGTGCCCCGTACGTGGCAGGACTCTCGGGCCGCAACGCATAGGCTGCCTCCACCAGGGAAAATCCTTCCGCATTCGCGCCGGAATGCATAGCAGCAGCAAGGTAGTATTCGAATGTGTTGCCCACCGTTTGGTTCATGCTGGCCAAAATTGCATCAAGGGTGGCGCGGTCAGTGTGACCGAAACGCGATGCCGAGTAGTAGTTCAGCCATGCGCCGGCATCGCCCGGGTTCTGGCGCGTCTCCGCCTCCCAGAGGGCAGACTGCTGAACATACCAGTCCTGCGGTTTGATCACGGCGGTCCTGGGCAGAATCGCTTCCGGCTTGTCACCCGCAGACGCATTTAGCCCGACAACAAACGCAACGAAAAGAAATAATAGTCTCATAGGAACAAATTTCCCGCTGTACACCTGA
>CBKWFZ010000945.1:0-1867 GCA_966673785.1 uncultured bacterium | reverse complement strand
TTCTGCGATTGAGATCGCTTTTGGAATCTCCACTTCACCGGCGGGCGTAATACCACGACCCTTGTCATAAAGTTCTTTGGACAATGCATCCTGATTCGGCTCGGCCGCGATTTCACGCCAACGCTCTACGGATACTCCGGCGCGGTCAGCGTAAATCTCATTGTAAGCCGCCTCCGATGCATCAAGGACCTCGATAAACTTCTCGTGAGTCGTTCCGCGGTCGGTCTTAATGGAGACTACGGCATCCTTCGGCGAGTCCGACGAAGTCTGGTCGGCACCATAATTAAGCACGAATCGCTTTATGCGTTCGATCAGTTCGCGATCAGATCCCGTCCACGGCTCTCCTTCCACCATCACATTGTTGAACGAATTGACCTGGATTTTGAACAGGTTCCGTTCATGTATCTCCACATCCTGAGGAATATTCTCAGGGGGAGGAGGAAGCGTTAACAAAATTCCCTTATCGTTCGCCACTGTCGTCGTCATAAGAAAGAACGTCAACAGGAGGAAAGCGATATCCGCCATGGAGGCATTGGGAATTTCGGGTGTTGATCTTGCCATTTATTTAAAGGCTTTAGTGATTTCAGAAAAAACAAGCGCAATTATTGCGAGAACAAAAGCGATGTAGAACATGATAAGTGCGGCACCAATCATTTTTGCCGCATTTTCCGTGAGCCCTGTAGCCCGCTGAGCCGCTGTCAGATCAGATCCTGACAACGCATAGGAGACGAAGAAGAGCACGACGAGCGCTCCCACACCGATTGCAGCGCGCACAAGCCCACCGGGCTTAGTCACGATGTTCAGGAGCGAGAACACTACTGCTGCCACTGCCGCGATTCCTACCAGAGCATAGAGCAGGTATAATGAAAAATCCAGCATAGTCTTATTTGTTATGAACCAGTTTGTGCTTTACAAGAATGTCGATCAGGGAAATGGAAGCATCTTCCATGGTGTTTACCAGACCGTCGATCTTTGCAACGAGATAGTTATAGAATACCTGCAGGATCATACCCACAAGAAGACCTCCAACTGTAGTCAAAAGGGCCACTTTCATACCGCTGGCAACGATGTTAGGAGAAATATCACCGGCTTTGGCGATGTCATCGAATGCCACGATCATACCCACAACCGTTCCAAAGAATCCGATCATTGGGCCGAGGGAAATACAAAGCGAGATCCAGATAAGTCCGCGCTCCAGGCGGCCCATCTCAACGCCACCGTACGCCACGATTGACTTCTCAACCATGTCAACGCCTTCTGAATAGCGCATCAGACCCTGCGTAAAAATAGATGCAACGGGACCGCGTGTGTTGCGGGTTACGTCCAGCGCTCCGTTGACGCCGCCTTTTGCGAGCGCGTCTTCAATCTGCGCAAGCAGCTTATTGACGTTTGTCGTCGCGAGGTTAAGGGTGATGATACGCTCGATACACACTGCCAGACCAATGATCATGATCACAAGCAGCGGGGTCATAAACGTAACTCCACCAGCAATAAATTGTTCTTTGAGTACTTCGTGAAAGGACTGATCTTGCTCCGGAGCCACGTCCGTTACGGTTTCAGTGGCGGCAGGCTGTTCCGTTGCGGCCGGTTGCTGCTCAGCCGCAGTGGTTGTATCAGCAGGTTCCTGGGCCGAGAGTGTAGAGGACGCCAGTACCCCTACGAGAGCGAAGATCGCGAGTAATTTTTTCATAGTTGAAGGTTTAAGTAAAGCTTTGAAAGCGCCAAAATTAAACGTTTTGTCGATTTCTAAATACTTTTTGTAAAATTTTTCTGCTGGCGGTACCCTCGTGATAAATTTTCATCAGAACCAAAAATCCCCGCTGAAGTCACACTTTCCTCGAAATTTTTCTAAGATACTAGCAATCAG
>CBKWFZ010000944.1:0-1869 GCA_966673785.1 uncultured bacterium | reverse complement strand
GGCAAGCTTGTTGAGTTCCTGATAGTAGGCAAGAAAGAGTGACTCATTGTAAGTCTGCCGGATCTCTTTGTCAGCATACGGAAGGTATTCGATGTTGAGGGTAACCTTACCGCGCTCCAGCTTTTCGCTGACGAGATTACGAATCTCTATTTCCTTATCGGAAAACATCTTTGGAAGACGAAGTGTAAGGTCGAGAAACTTTGAATTAAGTGTCTTTGCCTCCGCGCTCATTTGTACCTGGCCATCGTCGTTGATACATTGGCCGAAACCGGTCATGGATTTGATCATGCAGTCCGTTGTTGGAAGGCGAAAATACAAAAAAGTTTAGCGACGGGCCTATGTACGGTATCAGAAGTCAAAACCAAGGGTAACATAAAACTTCGGTTCCAGTACCTCATAGTTTTCAACGGGCCACGCGAGGTCGAACTTCATGTAGTATCCGAGTATCACGGTACGCATTCCTACGCCATAGCTGTACAACCAGGGGTTGAGATAGTTTTTGATCTCGATCTCGAAAGGTGACGGATATCCCCCGATTTGCTCATAACTCACGCTATTTTCTGATGAGAAGGGCGGCTTTCCGGACCAGCTCGTACCTACGTCGTAGAAAGCAATGAATTGCATATTCCGCAGGAAGTTTGAGGAAATAGGTCCGTTGGTGAGTGCGCGGATAATAGGAACGCGTAGTTCCACATTGCCGAGCATGACACTGTTTCCGAATAAGGTCGAATATTCGAATCCGCGAAGCGATGTCGCGAATTCTGCAAACAGCAGATCGGGGTTTGCAAGCGGGTATCCCAAAGGGTTAGGCACTCCGTTGCTTGTCTGGCCGCCGATCCGGGACTTGTTGAAGAGCCAGTTGTCCATACCTCCAAGCATGTACACCTTAGGCGACTGGCCGAAAAACGTGCCGGCGAATCCGCGCACGGCGAAGACAATTTCCTTGTAGATCTTCTGATAATGACGTACGTCGATGGTGGCCTGGCTGAAGCTGTTTTCCGGATCGTCGAGTCCCTGGTAATGCTGGAACATCATTTTGCCGCGCGTACCTTCGATGAGATTCAGACCTGTGGAAACGCTGTTGTCATAGACCACTTCGGATTTGAATCCGCCGTAATAGTTGGTCACGGGAGCTACCGTCGGGGGAGCCGTTGGAAAGTCGCGCTCGTCAAGGTGAACGGTTCGTGTCAGCGCACCAAATGGCTTGGCAGTGATCCGAACGCGGTCGGTCAATGGTAATGATGCACCAAGTTCGAAACGGTTCAGCGAGTAATGAAATACTAACGGATCTTCTCCCGGTTTCTCGGGCTCAGCGTCCATGCGGATGCCTCTGCGATCGAAACGGGCGCTGAAATCAATAAGCGAAGGCAAGTATTGAAATTCGGCGTATGCATTTCCACCACTTTTCAGATCGACTGCCGTCATGATACCGCCATAGAAGCGGTAGCTTTCAAGCATGTCATTCATCTGCGTTTCAATCGATACTCCCAGACCCCGCAATGGATCGACCACAAGCGAAGTTACGAGGTTATTGTAGCTGAATTTGGTCTCGTAATCGAACGGTCCCGTTACCCGGCTTTTGTCTCGTGCCTTCATGTAACGGGTGAGGAATGACTCGTTAGGCTGATTCTGCTTCACCGCTTCGTCTTCGAACACATAATTGTCGGTGTTCACAACATCCTTGGGCTGCTCCGTCACCGGCGGGGCAGCAGTCTCTTCCCGGCTCACGGAATCCGGTTGCGGTGTGACCGGTATGGAATCCCTCGCCGGCGGTTCCTCGTTGACCACAGAATCCTGCGGCACTGCTTGCTGTGCTTCTTTCAGGCGCGCATTGAGCAGGTCCTTGATGCTCATCGTTTTGTTTTCCTC
>CBKWFZ010000943.1:0-1871 GCA_966673785.1 uncultured bacterium | reverse complement strand
GACAGATGGTTTTTTTCATGGATTATGGAGGGGGTTAAAAGTAACGTAATCACTATTCGCATTAAGTCCTAAAACTTAAAGTAGAATTCACCGATGATGTTGGAGCTGTCCCAGGTGTACTGCTTTTCTCCGGAAAGCCGGAGCACGTTCATCCGGACATCCTTGAACACCTGTTCAATCGTCAGTCCAGGTTTCCGCAAAGCCTTCAGTAGCTCCTGCGTGTATAATCCGTTGCGACCCTGCCCATCCGAAGCTACCGAGCCCGGGGCCGTAGCGTACGCGATGAACGACCCGCGTGCTCTCTTCATTTCCGCAAGGCCCTGGTTTACCGACCTAGTTGTCGCGGGAAACGGATTGTTCCTGCACGCGTCGAGGATTATAATATTCATTCGTGAGTTTGTGTTCTCCATGTTGCTGAGTACCATACGCTGGACAGGAAAGCACATCCTGACAATGTCGTCTTCATATTTTACATTCGCATCGATCGGTACGAGGTAGTTCTCGTCCTGGTATTGCACACCGTGGCCAGCGTAGTAGAACAGGCCGACGGTCTGATCACGCGGTCCGTTTGTTAACTGGTCCTGAAATTTGCGCATGGCCTCGCGGATCTGGATATAGGTGGCGTTGGTCAGCAGCTGCACTTCGAAATCCGACTTGCGCAACTCAGTGGCTACATCAGTCGCATCATTGACGGGATTCTTCAATATCCCGATGTCCTTTGAGTAGTTACCGTTTCCAATTACAAGGGCGAAGCGTTTTTCATCTTTATAGGCTTCGGCAAGCGCGGAAACCATTGTCGCCGGTGAAGATTGGCGCGGCTCCTCCTCCGTCTTTGGCTTTTCTACCGGTTTTTTGACCGGGGTTGTTTCCGTTTTCTTTGCATTATTCTGCCGCGCTGGAGGATTGTTGTTTTTGACGATGACCTGTGTATTTCGTTCTTCCTTATCGGTTTTTTCGGCGGATGAGGTCGGTACAGTAACCTTTGAATTTAGCGCTTTCGCAGCCGCCAGATCCTTTTGCGCCAGGTCTTTCTTTCCTTGTTTCGTATAGAACGCCGAACGATCTGCCAGTATTTCCGCTGACAATTTTCGATTCCGCTCGGAAGCAGCGAGGGCATCATTGTAATTGTCTTCCGCACCCCGTGGATTGCCCAGCTTTGCTTCACAACGTGCCCTATACCAGTAGATCGTCGCCTTGTTGAAGTGATCAAGTTTCAGGCTCTCGTCCAGATCCAGCAACGCGTATTTGAAGTTGCCAAGGTGGTAATATGACTGCCCCCGATAAAAATAAAGATCTTCGTTAAAGCGTTTATTATGTTCCGGGTCTGTCAGCAGCCCGGAAAACAGGTCGACGACCGCCTGATAATCTCCGGCCTTAAACCGCGCAACACCTTCGTCAAAGGTTTTGTAGTCCTGGCCGGATACGCCGTCCACCGGGAGAAGCAGGATGACAAGCAGTAGGTGCCTGTACTTTCGGATAGGGGATCGCATAATAAACAAAGATAATTATACGGGAGGATAAAATTACCGTTGCGGTAAATCTCATGCAAAATTTAAAAATGATACCTTTGTCCTGCCGAACCGGAATGAGAAAGTTAGTCACCCTTGCCTTGTTGGTCTTTGTGTCCTCCGCCCTGCCCTCCTGTAACCGGCATTCCGGGACTACGATCACTGTCGTGAAGCCAAAGTATCACCATCGGTTCTTCAACCGGAAGAAGGACAAACGTGTGAAGCGTGTGAAAACGGTAAAGATGAAAAATTAGCAGGACTCAATGCAGGCCCTTCAGTGAAAGATCGATCATCTTACGTAAGAAGTGCCGAAGCGGTACCTGTTGATTGAGATGCGCGACCAGAATACCACCATACAGTAGG
>CBKWFZ010000942.1:0-1873 GCA_966673785.1 uncultured bacterium | reverse complement strand
CAATCAGCGCTGCGCTTCTTTATGGATGCTTTAACTTTCATTTCTTTATTGTTCTACTTGTACCTGAATACAATTCTTCCTTTTGTCAAATCATACGGAGACATTTCCAGTCTCACTTTGTCTCCCGGCAGGATACGGATGTAATTCATGCGCATCTTTCCGGAAATATGGGCCAATACTTCGTGCCCGTTTTCTAACTGTACACGGAACATCGCGTTGGACAATGCCTCCGTTATAGTACCATCTTGTTCAATTGACCTTTGTTTCGCCACTTATACGTATAATTTTCTTCTATATACTGGTGCGTTGTCAATATCTCCGTTCTGTCGTCGTGAATCGCAACGGTATGTTCAAAATGTGCTGACGGTTTCCGGTCGCTCGTGCGGATGGTCCAGCCATCACGCTCCTGCACTACGCTCCTGGTACCCTGGTTGATCATCGGTTCAATCGCGAACACCATTCCTTTCACCAGCTTCACTCCCTTGCCCCGCTTTCCATAGTTCGGAACCTCCGGATCTTCGTGCAGCTTTCGGCCAACCCCGTGTCCCACCAACTCCCTGACGACTCCATAACCGAACTGTTCTACGTAGCTCTGGATCGCGAAGGATACGTCACCCATCCGGTTTCCGGCCTTCGCCTGTTCTATGCCGCGAAAGAGAGACTCATACGTCCGCTCCAGCAAGAGGAGCGTTTCCGGATGAACACCTTCCAACGGATAGGTATAAGCCGAGTCACTATGAAACCCCTTAAACAAAACTCCGCAATCCACCGTGATCACATCGGTTTCGCGTAACTCATACTTTCCGGGGAAGCCGTGAACCACGACTTCGTTTACCGAAATACAGAGTGACGCCGGGAATCCGTTGTAGTTTTTAAACGACGGTGATCCCCCGTGATCGCGTATGAACTCTTCAGCTACCTTGTCAAGGGCAGAAGTCTTTACGCCTGGTTTAATCATCCTGGCGACTTCACCGTGAGCTTTGCCCAGAATCTGGGCTCCTTCACGGATGATGGCAAGATCCTCTTCCGTTTTTAAGTGAACCATTTCAGCGTCCTACGCCGCAGCAATTTGAGAACGTCCCTTCACTCTTCCTGACTTCATCATACCTTCGTAATGCCTCATCAGCAGGTAGCTTTCGATCTGCTGGAGTGTATCCAATACAACTCCAACAAGAATCAGCAGCGACGTACCACCGAAGAATTGAGCGAAGTTCTGACCGACACCGGCCTGTACTGCAAACGCAGGAAGGATCGCAATGGCGGCCAGGAATAATGCACCCGGTAGAGTGATTCTCGATAACACAGTATCTATAAAGTCGGCAGTCGCCTTCCCGGGCTTAACCCCAGGAATAAAACCACCGTTTCTTTTCAGGTTGTCAGCAATATCGTTTGAGCGGATCGTGATCGCCGTGTAAAAGAACGTGAAGACCAGGATCAGCACAGCAAACAACACACTGTATTGCCATGAGAACGGATCGGAAAACGTTGAACCGATATATGCTCCCATTTCAGTGTCCGAGAACAGACTTCCGAAGAAAGTCGGCACGAACATGAGCGCCTGCGCAAAGATGATCGGCATAACACCGGCGCTGTTAAGCTTGAGCGGAATAAAATCCCGCTTTCCGCCATATAACTTATTCCCCACCATCTGCTTCGCATACTGAATCGGAATTCGTCGCGTCGCCTGCGTCAGCGCGATTACAGCGACAACAATCGCGAACAACACAAACAATTCGATAATGAAGAAGATCGCTTTTCCAGGAAACTTATCGTCAATTTCAGCAAGCAACGACATGGGAAGCCGGGAGATGATACCCACCATGATCAGCATAGAGATACCGTTGCCGATACCTTTGTCAGTAATTCGCTCACC
>CBKWFZ010000941.1:0-1877 GCA_966673785.1 uncultured bacterium | reverse complement strand
GGAGCGGGGCCAGGGTGAAGCAATCGCGCGAAACCTGAAAGAAATGTTCATGCTCACCGTACCAGTGATCTGCATTGTCATCGGTGAAGGTGCGTCGGGAGGGGCTTTAGGAATCGCTATCGGTGACCGCGTGCTCATGCTTGAGAACTCCTGGTACTCCGTGATTTCTCCCGAGAACTGTTCCACCATTCTCTGGCGAAGCTGGGAATTTAAGGAACAGGCTGCCGAATTGCTGAAGCTCACCGGAAAGGACATGCATGCGCTTAAGCTGGTGGATGGCATAATCAAGGAACCGCTCGGAGGGGCGCATACTGACTTTAAGTGGATGGCGGCGGAAGTTAAAAAGGCTATCCTTAAACAGACTTCAGAGCTGTCGAAGATATCCGCAGAAGACCGCATTTCGCAGCGCATTGAAAAGTTCTGTAGCATGGGCGTCGTGAAGGAATAGCGCATCATGCATTTAATGGATCATCAGGGGCTGTAGGTTTTACAGCCTTCTTTTTTTGAGATAACAGGTAAAATGTCTTTACGTATCCCGATAGAATTATGAGACTGCATGTAATTGAGACGGGCTTCTTCAAACTGGACGGCGGCGCGATGTTCGGCGTCGTACCAAAATCGATCTGGCAAAAAACCAATCCGGCCGATGATAATAATCTTTGCACGTGGGCAATGCGTTGCCTTTTGCTCGAAGACGGCGACAGGTTAATGCTTATCGATAATGGCGTTGGAAACAAACAGGATGCAAAGTTCTTCGGCCATTATCATCTGCATGGAGATGCATCGCTCGAAGGATCACTTAAGAAGGCCGGATTCGCAACAACCGATGTTACGGATATGCTGCTGACACACCTGCATTTTGATCATTGCGGCGGCGGCGTTAAAAAGGAGGGTGAAAGCTTTACGCTCACTTTTCCAAAGGCGACGTATTGGAGTAACGAAGAACATTGGAACTGGGCAGTACATCCCAATGCCCGCGAGAAGGCGAGCTTTCTTAAGGAAAATATCCTGCCGATACAGGAAAGCGGTCAACTCCGGTTCTTAAAGGAAGGAGAGAAGTCACCGTTTCAGAACTGCGAATTTTTCCTGGCTTCGGGGCATACGGAAAAAATGATGATTCCGAAAATAAACTACCGTGGAACCACCATTTGTTTCATGGCGGACCTGCTTCCGTCGGTGGGACATATTCCATTGCCGTATGTAATGGGTTATGATGTGCGACCGCTGATCACCCTTCAGGAAAAGGAAGCGTTTCTGCGCGAAGCTGCGGACAACGCCTGGGTATTGTTTCTTGAACACGACCCGGTTCATGAATGCTGCACCGTAAAACATACTGAAAAAGGCGTGCGGGTGGACCGCACATTTCCGTTGCACGAGATCCTTTGATTTATGAAAGTCGGACTCGTTTTATCCGGTGGCGGCGCAAGGGGCATATCGCACGCAGGGGTGATCAAAGCGCTTACGGAGCTGGGTATTACCATTCAGCAAATCTCGGGAACGAGCGCTGGTGCAATAGTCGGAACGTTGTACGCTCAGGGCTACACGCCGGATGAAATTCTGCAAAATATCGTATCGACCCGGCTATTCACCGCCATGCGTCCCGCCTGGAAGTGGACGGGATTGCTTAGTCTTGAAGGACTGAAATCCGCCCTTTTGAAAGTGCTCCCGGAAAACTCCTTCGGCAGCCTTCGTATTCCGATGACTATAGCTGCCACGGACATCAGAAAAGGAAAGCCGTTCTATTTTACCGAGGGCGAACTTATTCCGGCATTGCTGGCGTCGTGCTGCGTTCCAGCCGTGTTCAATCCGATCGAATTCAATGGCGGCGTTTACGTCGATGGTGGTCTGATGGATAATCTTCCGGTCAAGCCGATCCG
>CBKWFZ010000940.1:0-1884 GCA_966673785.1 uncultured bacterium | reverse complement strand
GGAGAAATCCTTTTCGATCTCGGCCGACCACCGCGAGTCGATCTGCCCCGGTGGGTACTTCTGCTCCCGCAGACGCGGGTGCCCGAACAGGTCGCGAAGTCTGACCACTTCAGATATCTTCACGACCCTCTCCGCAAGATGTGCAGGTATGAATATCACGCCCCCATCACGCCCGAGAACGACGTCGCCAGGCATCACTGTAGCATTGCCGATACGGGTCGGTGTGTTGATACCGACGAGCGTGGTATTCAGCTTACCGTTCGGATCGTTCAGGTGATGCGACGGGTGATAGCTTCTAAAGAACGAAGTGAACGATCCGATTTCCTTCAGACCGTTGATGTCTCGTATTGCGCCGTTGTACACGATGCCATTCCCCGTCTTTGTAAAGATTGAATTACCGAGGTTGTCTCCGATGGTCGGCCCGTCGACGTGGGCGCCAAACTGGTCCACCACATATACGTCGCGCCTTACAAGCATGTCGATTGGCCACGAATTCTGGGACTTCACGCGCTTGTCGCGATTATGGCCCCGGTCATCAATAACCCGGTGAATATCGGGACGCCCCGGCATGAAGGTCGCCGTAACGGCGCGCCCAACGAGTACGCTATCCGGATTGATCATCATCCATCCGTCGTCGTATTGTTGATTATAGTTTTCGTTTCGCAGTACAGCCCATGCTTCTTCGAGCGTCACGAGTTTCATCCGGTCCAGGATTTCATCGGGAACCTTTGGCCGCCCATCAGGGAAGCGTTCACCTTTCCATTCGGGTGTGAGGAAAATGAGTTCTTCTTTGGAAATCTGTTGCGCCCAGATATCCTGGCATAAAAAAATGCCCATTAAAATGGCCAGTGTTTTCAATGTGTGCATAACAAGATAAAATTAACGTAGGGAGGTATTTGCGCGATGACCGTTCATCATAATATAAAAAAATCGATCACCATGCGGGCTAAAAAAAATGGGTTAAAGAATGGCAGGAGAGCAACTCCGGCAGTTGCTCCCTGTTCATTCTCAACCCAAACTTTCTTCAGACTATGGTACGTCCCACCAGACTCTGGTGTCGAGCGCATCCGGGCCCATACGTTGTATTGCAACGGACAGGTTAGCCTCATTTACGGAGCCTTCCGAAACCGGATAAGTCAGTCTTCTTATAAAATCAACTTCTTTGCCGGGATACGGGTTCGGCGCAAGATCCGGGAACCCGCTGCGGCGGTAGTTGGCAAAAACTTCGGGACCGTTGGGGAACGATGCAATCCAATACTCAGTATTGATTTGTTCCAACGCGTTACCTGCATCAAATGGATTGTTTGCGATATAGGTATCGATATCATCCGACGCAATTGCTGATCCCGCGTCAAACAAGGCCATCTGCTCCATGTGCGCACGTACACCTGCCTCATAGTATTCGGCGGCAGTACCTGCGTTTATCCATCCGCGGTGGCGCGCCTCCGCAAGCAGCAACTGAGTCTGCGCTGCGGTAACCAGGAAGTACGGTGCGGTGATTTTCATTACGCGACGGCGATCAGCCTGAGTGAAGTCATAGAAGCTCGCCAGACCAAGGTCCGTTACAACTGCACCGATCGTGCTGTTATCATGGCCCATCGGCATACCTACCTGGTCGTCCGGGTCTGTGCTGGCAATATCAGGTTGTTGAGCGGGTCCGGAAGTCGCTCCAATGTAACGTACCGCGATAGCTGAAAGACGCGGATCATCATTCGTTTTCAGATGTTCCACGAAAGGCTCCGCCAGGTAGAAGTTTGCACCCTCCGTACCGTTAAGCGTGCCACCCATCGCGTTCTGGTAATTGTTGTCGTGGCGCAGTACGGCGTTGTCCGCATTTGTGAGAATCAATTCCGATAAATTCAACGCTGACACTATCTGCTCCGC
>CBKWFZ010000939.1:0-1886 GCA_966673785.1 uncultured bacterium | reverse complement strand
CGGATGTCGAAACATTCCTGTTCATCCAGGATCTTGAAAACCGTGATCTCACATGGGAGAAACTAAAGGAATTCAACGTTGGCGTCGACTTTGGTATCCTGAATGGGGCGATTACAAGTACCATCGATTTCTATACCCGCCGGTCTTTTGACCTTATCGGTGTGATTCAAACCAGCGGTGTCGGCGGTAATGCTTTCAAAACCGGAAATTATGCCGATATGCAATCCCAGGGAATAGAGTTCTCAATCAACACAACCAATCTGAAGAGTCGCGACTTCTCCTGGCTTACCAGCTTTAACATAGGCTATACACACGACGAGATCACCAAGCTTGAGTTCAATCCGCGCATCGGTGACGCTATTGTTCAGGGAGGCGCTGCTGTGCTCGGGGGCCCACGCCGTGGATTGTTCTCTACCCGCTTTGCCGGTCTGGACTCGAGAGGCATTCCGACCTTTTACGACGAAAACAATGAAGTAGTGTATAACTATGACCTTCAGGACCGCGAAACCCTGAGGAGTGTTCTCAAATACGAAGGATCAGCCGAGCCGCGTGGAGCGGGTGGTTTAGCCAACATTTTCAACTACAAGAACTTTTCACTAAACGTTTTCCTTTCCTTCAAGTTCGATTACAAGATCCGTCTTGATGACGCGTTCCGCCCGCGTTATAACGACTTCAATTCGCTTTCCCGAAGTTTCGTTGACCGGTGGGTAGTGCCCGGTGACGAAGCGTTTACCGATATTCCCGTGATTCTCGATCAGCGTGTTCTTGAAAGTCAGAATGCCGATTTCCAGAATGCGTACGACCTGTACAACAAGAGTACGGTCCGTGTGGCCGATGGCACATACGTCAGACTGAAAACAATACGGTTGAGCTATTCGCTTCCCGGATCCGTTTACCGGCGTATCCGTGCTTCGAATGCGCAGATTTCGGTAGAAGCGCAAAACCTGATGCTGCTTTATTCAGATGATAAACTGAACGGTCAGGATCCGGAGTTCTTCTCCGCGGGCGGGGTTGCGTTGCCTCAGCCACGTTTGATAACCACATCGATAATACTCGGTTTTTAGGAGGATAATTATGAAACTGATGCGTAGCAAACTTTACGTCCTGTTCCTGGCGATCGCGCCAGTCGCATGTGACAACTATCTGGAAGAAAACCCTGATAACCGTGTGGACCTCAATACAACTGAAAAGGCCGCACAGCTGCTGACAAACGCGTACACCAGCGCTGCGTACAACTTTACAGAATGGATGAGCGATAACGTATCGTTCACTACCGGAACGGTGCGCCTCCTTGAGCACAATCAGGCATATCAATGGGAAGACGTTACTCCAGATAATCAGGACACCCCTACCTACTTCTGGACAGCGACCTTTGATGCCGTCGCGCACGCCAATGAAGTTCTTGCTGTGATTGACAACCTCCCGGGTGAGCGCGCACAAAAGCGCGCCGTTGAAGGTGAAGCACTATTGACAAGGGCGTACGGACATTTTATGCTGGTAAACCTTTTCGCCAAACATTACGACCCCGAAACAGCGGCATCCGACCCCGGTATCCCTTACGTTGAAGAACCGGAACGCCAGTTTATCAAGCAGTACGACCGCTTATCGGTCAAGGATGTGTACGATAAAATTGAAGACGACCTGACCGACGGACTTCGCCTGGTAGATGAAAGCTTTTACGCCGGTTCGGGAAAGTATCACTTTACCAGAAACGCAGCACTCGCCTTCGCGTCGCGGTTTTATTTGTTCAAAGGCGACCTTGACAGGTGCATCGAATTCAGCAGCCAGCTACTCGGCAGTAATCCGGAAATTTTCATAAAGGATATTGAAGGGTTGCTTCTTCAGACCGCGAATCCAAATGAATTCATACAGGCCTTTGCATCTCC
>CBKWFZ010000938.1:0-1887 GCA_966673785.1 uncultured bacterium | reverse complement strand
ATTCATGTTATTAAGATCCTCCGGCGTAATTGCATCGGCGACGGAGAGGCCAACAAACACGTCTGCACCTTTCATGGCTTCCTGTAAAGTGTCAACGTCAATGTTCGTGACGAACTGACTTTTGATCGCGTCCAGGTTGGTGCGTTTTTTATTAAGAACACCTTTGCTGTCGCACATGATAATGTTCGCAGGATTGGCACCCAGAGCGACATACAACCGCGTACAGCTGACGGCCGCGGCACCCGCGCCGTTAACGACAATCCTTACGTTTCCGATCTGCTTGCCGACGATCTCGAGCGCATTGAGGAGCGCGGCCGCCGAAATAATTGCCGTCCCGTGCTGATCGTCGTGCATTACCGGGATATTCATTTTCTCCCGAAGCTCCGTTTCGATCTTAAAGCATTCGGGAGCCTTTATATCTTCGAGGTTCACGCCTCCGAATGTAGGTTCAAGAGCCTTGACAATTTTGATAAACGCGTCAGGATCTTTTTCATCGATTTCAATATCGAATACATCGATGCCGGCAAATTTCTTGAAGAGCACGCCTTTTCCTTCCATGACGGGCTTGGACGCCTCCGGCCCGATGTCACCGAGACCAAGCACAGCCGTGCCGTTGGATATTACTGCGACAAGATTTCCTTTCGACGTGTATTTGTACACATCGTCCTTGTTCGCCGCTATTTCCTTACAGGGTTCGGCCACGCCAGGGGAATACGCCAGCGCCAGGTCGATCTGGGAGCTTAATACCTTGGTGGGAACGACTTCAATCTTTCCCGGCTGTCCCATCATGTGATAGTTCAACGCGTCCTGTTTCCTGATCTTGATTGACATTTTTTGCAATGCGAATTTTACGGGCTAAATATAACCCGGACAGAGAAGAAAATCGGCTATGGTGCTAGAATTAATGGCGAAGATGCCAATTTAGGATTTAAGCATCCCGCTCAGATCGCCAACCGAAGAACCGGGTTCTGTGCCCGGAGCGGGTTCTGTCTGCGGAACCATTCCTGCTTCGAATTGCTCAAGCAGCTTCAGCCCTTCCTTCTCATATGTTGCGTTGTCGAGGTCGATTGATCGCATAAAGTCGGAGGAATAGCTTATCGCCTTCTTCATGCTGGCAAGTTTTCCGGCAATATTGTCCTTGAGTGATTCCATGGACTGCTCGACCATCAGCTTTTTCTCCGGATCACCCTTGAATATCTTCATCGCGCTGCTAAGTGCCTTGTTTCCCGATGTAACCGACTTATACAAGTCCTTTTTGAGCTCCAGTTCATTTCTTGCATCCTCGATCAGGTAAGCGCTGTTCTTGTGAATTTGTGTAAGATAGACACCGATTTTTGTAAGATTTTCCCGGATCGGAGTAAGCTGCGTGATGTACTCATTCAGACGACCGATTTGCCGCGTGGTGTTTGTCAGTTCCGGCATCATATCCTTTTCTTTCGCTGTCTGTGCACGCGTCATTAAACGATTGATCTCGGTTTGCTTCTCCTTTATCTTCAGTTCGATCCTTTCCTTCTGCGTATCCACCTCGATTGATTGCCGGTATAATTTCTCCCGCTCCTCTTCCATATCGATAATGTAGTCTTCTGCGATGATAAACGGATCCATCTGAATAACAAGACCAACGAGTTTCTTCATCAGCATCTCATACGAATAGAAAAGACCCATGCGGAGCTTTCTGTGGGTCACCATGTAAAGAAAGCCGCCAAGACACACGACGGCGATTCCGAGATTCAGAATGTTCCAGGTGACTTTGGTGAGTATGGGCACCAGGAAATATCCGGCTACAAGGGTCAGGCCAATGCCCATTATGACCCCGAACTTTCCTCCGGGCCGCCGCCAGTACGATTTCAGTTTTGATTGCTGCGAGGGGAAAATGTCGGTCTGCAT
>CBKWFZ010000937.1:0-1906 GCA_966673785.1 uncultured bacterium | reverse complement strand
GGCGACTTATCGGGAATGGCAACGGCTGCGGTACCCAATGAAAAGATCAATGAACGTGCTGCCGCGATAGGTCACGCTTATGCACCGTCTGATTTTCCGGTTGAACTTTATAGCCTGTCCGGAAAACTCGGTGCTCAGATGCGCGCCACCGTTACCGAATTCGGCCCGGTGTTGTTAAGCAAGATTCTCGAACTGAATGACACGCAAACCGGTGTGTTAAATATCATTTTCAAATATGCCGATGATAAGAAACTTCCTGTTGTTGATTTCGGCGACCTGAAGAAGGTGCTGAACTACCTTACTGAAGGTCCCGGCGCAGCCGAAATTAAAGCGGATTACGGAAAGATCTCGTCCGCGTCGTCAGGCACCATTCTCCGAAAAATCGTTGCCCTTGAGCAGCAAGGTGTTCATCACATTTTTGGTGAACCGTCTTTCGATATTGACGATCTGATGCAGAAAGTCGACGGGAAAGGCGTGATCAGCTTATTGAATGTGTCCGACATCCAGCATCAACCGGCGATCTTCTCGACGTTCATGCTGGCACTGCTCGCGGAACTTTATCAGCAGCTGCCGGAAGCAGGCGATCTGGACCGGCCTAAACTGATCTTCTTCCTCGATGAAGCACACCTGCTTTTCAAGGATGCGCCGAAAGCGTTCCTCGACCAGATCGATCAGATCATTCGCCTGATCCGGTCGAAAGGTGTTGGCGTATTCTTCTGCACCCAGTTGACGCAGGATGTTCCGGCTAACGTGTTATCTCAGCTTGGTAACCGTGTGCATCACGTGATACGCGCCTTTACGCCTAACGATGTTAAAGCCTTGCGTGAAACGATAAAGACTTTTCCCCATTCGGAATTTTACGACATGGAAAAGCAATTTACCAAACTTGGTACAGGCCAGGCTTTCATCACCGTTCTCAACGAGAAAGGAATACCAACCGAGACGGTAGTGACACACCTCGCGCCCCCGGCTTCGGTCATGGGCCCGCTCGATGATGCGGCGTATGAACGGGTGCTGACAAGCGGAGACGCGCACAAAAAATACAGCCGTGCCGTTGACCCTGAAAGTGCTTTCGAAATGTTAAGCGAACGCATGGAGCAGGACCAGCAGGAAAGTGCCGCCAGGGAAAATGACCGCGGAGGAGCGCGGCCCCGGCGCGCTGAAAAGTCAACGCTGGAGGAAGTAATGAAATCACCTGTAGCCAGACAGGTTGGACGTGAATTGGTTCGGGGAGTTTTTGGAATGTTATTCGGTACAACCCCGCGCAAAACAAGCCGCCGCAGAGGCGGTATATTTGGATAGCTGAAATATTTTATTGTACACCTTTAATGTACACCGTATGTGGGAAGATGATGATCCGGATGACCTGCCCGAGGATGACGACGAAGGCTGCGATCCCGAGAAAGAGCGAAGAAGGATGGAGGCCCTTCCGATCTATCAGAAGGCGGAAGAAATTTATGAACTCACCCGGCGGATAGTCGATTCTATCGATGATGAACAAGTGAAGATGATTCACAGCAATATCATGCTCGAGGATTCCATGTTGCTCCAGGTCAAGATCGCGGGCGCCGAGGCAGTGGACGATTACATGCGGAAGATGGAAAATGCCACGCTCATAAAACTGCATGCGCGTAGTCTGCAAGCTCAGTCGGCGTCGCTGATCTTTGAAGGCATCCTGCCCGAGGAATATCTGTTGCTCCTTCGCAAAGAAATCGAAGCGTTCCGGCTGCTCTTCAAAGAATGGGTGAAATCATTTGATCGCTCCGGCGCGGAAGGCGATGGATGGGGGCTCTTTGTGGAGGATGAGGATGAGTGATTGCGCATGTGCACTAAATTGATGATGTAAGCGCTAGGAAGCGTCAGCATCCCCTCACGAGTGACAGAGTTGCAAGCTTCGAGCTGCAAG
>CBKWFZ010000936.1:0-1914 GCA_966673785.1 uncultured bacterium | reverse complement strand
GTCGAGTATCCCTTCTTCAGTGATACACGGAAGGAAAGGCTTACAGTTAGAGCCGATGATGCGCTGAAGGAGAAAAAGTTTTCGATCACGCAGCCGAATGAATCCGATGAGGTGCTTTACAACATAACATGGATAACAAACCGCGGGGAACGAATCGAGAATACCGGAACGAACAGGATCGGAATCATTTTCGTCGACGAGTTGCCGCAGTAATGAACACACGATGAGATACGCAACCTTCATAGCGATTATACTTCTTCCGGCGTTTGGTCTGGCGCAGGACCTCGACAAGGAGAGTGCTCAAACCATGACGCTCAAGGGAGGTGTTCGCGTGAAGGTGTACGCGGCGCTTGAAGATCCCAGTCGGTACTATTACGTGCCGTTAACGCTGCAGCTGGCGCAGGGAAAGGGCAAGAGTCCCGAGATATCGCTGATGCTTTATCGCAACAAAGCGTCGAAGGTTTCCGGGGGGATTATGCACGCGCTGTTCACCTGGGGACTAACGCCGTTGCAGGAGGGCGAGATAAGAACCGTGCTGCAGCGCAGGGATTCCTCGGCGGTCCTTGGCGGAGCGGCTGAGATCACCCTCGAAACAGGTGAGCTGGTATGCAGCGATGAAGATATGCTTTCCGGCAGATTGCTCGGAGCAAGTCAGATGCCCATTAAGCTTCCAAGGGAGCCAATTCACAAAACCGCGGCGTCATTCAGTCTGTCGCCAGACCTTGCGGAGGAGCTTCATCGTCAGTTAACTGCTGGCTCATCGAAGTCATCAGACTTTGTCGGAAAGTTTCGCTACACGGTGCATCGCAGAACAAAAACGGGAAGCCTGGGCGAGGAGGTAGCTGAGGAAATGGTTCTGCCTGTGTCGACACTGCTAAAAGCGCTTAACGATTACCGGCTGATAAAATATGTGAACTTATGAGAACGCTCGTCATCGTTATCGGCGTGATTGTGCTCTACGTGATTCTGATCACGATGGAGAGCTTTGGTAACGCGTACGTGATCATATACGCGACACATAATGGCAAGACGGGCCATGCCGGGATCGCTATCGACAACTATAACATCATCGTCACGGATGACGGCACCGATACGGTCTCAACAGGCACGGTCAGTTATTACGACCTGTGGCCTTCCGATGACGACTTCGGTCTCTTCAGTTATTCAAAACCACAGGAGGCGCTTTTCTATAGTCTTCCGAACGCGATCTGGTCGCAGTCCCTGAGCGTCGAATCTCTCTCACGCCTGGGGATACCGCATCGTGAGGGCTATCCGCCAGATGCCGTGCTGAAGATATCCACTTCTTCAAAAGATGATTTCCGGCTCACGCGTTTTATTCGTGAGGTGATTGATTCGAAGAACGAGTTCAATCCAAGGTTTTACAATTGCACCGACTTTGTCAGCGACGCGGTCGCTTTCCTGACCGGCAAAAAGTTTCGCGCAAAGGAGTTTATTCCATTCAGCTTTACCTCAACACCGAACAAGCTCTACAAGCGACTCATTCACCTTGAATGTGTTGAGGTTCTGAAATCGCCACAGCATTCAATCCGGAGAAGCTTTGTCAGGGAGCGTGTTCTGAAACGGAAGAAGCCATCGAACCCTTTTCAGACGGACCCTGTACAGGTTGCGGCCGGTCAAACGATTTAACCCTTTAAAACTATGTTTATCCGAAGTTCACTTAAAAACGCTGCAGTACTTTTCATGGTGCTGCTTTTAATGGCCACACATGCAGACGCGCAGATCCTGGATTATCAGAACAAGGTCGGCATAATACTGAGTGATGGCACACCTGTTACGCTTTACGGCCGGGCCAGCAACACAAAGACACCGGGCGGTGACGGCTACCAGTTCACGGGCGACTACTATTATTTGCCGGTGAACATGCGTCTTTCGAAGAAAGATGACGGTACACCA